>NZ_JAAQQT010000044.1:0-378 GCF_011742065.1 Aquabacterium sp. A08 | reverse complement strand
GGCCTGCTGCAGCATCTCGCGGGCGACCTGCTGGTTGATGTCGTTGTCCTCGACCAGCAGCACGTGGGCGCCGCGCAGCTGGGCCAGCCGTGCGCAGGGGTCTCCGTGCGGCTGGGGCTGCGGGGCGGGCGCCTGGCCGCTGGGCAGGGCGCTGACCACGTCCACCAGGGTGTCGAACAGCACCGACGCGGTGACCGGCTTGACCAGCACGTGGCGCATGCCCACCTCGCGCGCCTGGGCGTACACGTCGTCGTGGCCGAAGGCGGTGACCAGCGCCAGCTGCGGCGGCTGGCGCAGGCCCAGCGCCGGCACCCGGCGCGCGGTTTCCAGCCCGTCCAGGCCGGGCATCTGCCAGTCGATCAGGGCCACCCGGAACGG
>NZ_JAAQQT010000621.1:0-23198 GCF_011742065.1 Aquabacterium sp. A08 | reverse complement strand
CCGCGCCCTTCGTTGGTGACCAGGCTGGAGCCCACCTTGACCACGATGCGGCGCGCGCTGCGCAACACGTCGGCGGGGGCGGCTTGCGGGGCGGCAACGGCCGGGGCGAAGGACTCGTGGCTCATGGCAACAGGGCGGGCAGGGTCGGTGAAGGGGCCGGAGCAGCGCGGGTGGCGGCTGCCCCGGCGGCAAACGGGGAGTCGTCAGTCGTCGCGGAAACGCGGGTCCAGCGGCTCGGGCGCGGGGGCGTCGTCGGTCGCAGCCGGTCGGGGTTTTTTGCGGCGCGGCGGGCGCGGCTGGGGCGCGGCGGGCGGCGGCGCCTCGGCCCGGCCGAAGCGCGGGTCCACCTCCACGTGGGGCTTTTCGGCCTCCCGGGTGGCCACGATGTGCTGGAAGATCTTCTGCACCAGCAGCTCGCAGCCCTCGCGGGTCAGGGCCGAAATCTCGAACACCGGGCCCTTGTGCTTGAAGCGCTTGACGAAGTCCTGCACCCGGGCTTCGCGCTCCTCGGCCGGCACCATGTCCAGCTTGTTGAGCACCAGCCAACGCGGCTTGGCGTGCAGGCCGGGGTCGTATTTCTTCAGTTCTTTGACGATGGCCTTGGCCTGGGCCACCGGGTCCACCGCATCGTCGAACGGGGCCATGTCCACCACGTGCAGCAGCAGGCGGGTGCGCTGCAGGTGGCGCAGGAACTGGTGGCCCAGGCCGGCGCCTTCGGAGGCGCCTTCGATCAGGCCGGGCACGTCGGCCACGACGAAGCTCTTTTCCGGCCCCACGCGCACCACCCCCAGGTTGGGGTGCAGGGTGGTGAAGGGGTAGTCGGCGATTTTCGGGCGGGCGTTGGACACCGCCGCGATGAAGGTGGACTTGCCGGCGTTGGGCATGCCCAGCAGACCGACGTCGGCCAGCACCTTCAACTCCAACTGCAGCTCGAAGCGCTCGCCCGGGTGGCCCGGGGTTTTCTGGCGCGGGGCGCGGTTGATGGCGCTCTTGAAGCGCAGGTTGCCAAAGCCACCGTCGCCGCCCTTGGCCAGCAGAATGCGCTCGCCCGGTTGCAGCAGCTCGTGCATGACGGCGCCGGTGTCGGCGTTGCGGATGATGGTGCCCACCGGCATCTTCAGGACGATGTCGTCGCCCTTGGCGCCGAACATGTCGGAGCCCATGCCGTGTTCGCCGCGCTTGGCCTCGTATTTGCGCGAGTAACGGAAGTCCACCAGGGTGTTCAGGTTCTCGTCGGCCAGGGCGTAGACGTGGCCACCGCGGCCGCCGTCGCCGCCGTCGGGGCCGCCGAATTCCTTGTATTTCTCGTGCCGGAACGACGCGCAGCCATTGCCCCCGTCACCGGCGGCGACCTCGATGTAGGCCTCGTCAACAAATTTCATGGCTGGATTGTCCCTGAATCGGAGAAACACAAAAGGCCCGCATGCGCGGGCCCTTGGGGTGCCGGGGCGGTCGCAACCGCCTCAGCCGGTGGTTCACGCCGGGGTGACGTTGACCACTTTGCGGTTCAGCGCGCCCTTGATGGCGAAGCTGACCGTGCCGTCCACGGTGGCGAAGATGGTGTGGTCTTTGCCCACGCCCACGCCTTCACCCGGGTGGAACTTGGTGCCGCGCTGGCGCACGATGATGGAACCGGCGCTGATGGTCTGGCCGCCGAACACCTTCACGCCGAGCATTTTCGGCTTGGAGTCGCGACCGTTGCGCGTGGAGCCGCCGCCTTTTTTCTGTGCCATGGTGCTTTACTCCTTAGCCGTTGATCGAGCCGATCTGCAGCTCGGTGAAGTTTTGGCGATGGCCCTGGCGCTTCTGGTAGTGCTTGCGACGGCGCATCTTGAAGATGCGGACCTTGTCGCCACGACCGTGGCTGACCACCGTGGCTGTGACCGTTGCGCCGGAGACCAAGGGGGTGCCCACCTGGATGCTGTCGCCGTTGCCGACGGCCAACACCTGGTCGATCACGATCTCTTGACCCACGTCCGCAGCAATCTGTTCTACTTTAAGTTTTTCGCCAACGGCAACGCGATACTGCTTGCCGCCGGTTTTTATGACCGCGTACATATGAACCTCAATTGGTGATTCCAACGGATGAATTTCCGCTGAACCCAACATTTTAGTCCAGCGCGCAAAACAGGGCAAGCCCCCCTAGCGGGCTGCCGCGTGCAGTGTGGTGCGCAGACCTCAACCGCCGCGACAGGCCTGGCCCAGCTTCATGCCGGCTTCGGTGCCCACGGTCTGCGGGTTGCCCTTGATCTGGCCCTGGCCCACCATGGGCATCAGGGCCGCCATGGTGGCTTTGCGCACCCCTTCGGGGCCCTGCTGGCAGAGCGCCTTGAAATCGGGGTGGGCGGCTTTCACGGCGGCCACCACCGCCTCGACTTCGGCGGGGTTGGCCCATGCCGCCCCCGACACCAGCCAAGCCCCGGCGGCCACCAGGCCCTTCCATGTCGTGTCTGCCATCGCTGTCTCCCCATCGGTGATCGATTGCGCTATCCTGCACCGGCAACGCCCCGGGGTCAAGCCCCCCTGCAACCGAGGAATTCGACGATGGCCCTGCCCTGGCTCGCCGCGCTGAAAGTGATCCCCTGGGGGGACGTGATCGAGCACGCGCCGGCCGTGCTCAAGGGCGCACGCCGGCTGCTGGACCGGCAGCCCACCACGCCGCCACCGCCCACCCAGGCGCCGACCGACGCCGACACCCTGGCACAGCAACTGGCGGCCCTGCAGCGGCAGCACGCCAGCGACATGGCCCAGCTGACACAGACCGTGGCCGAACTGGCCGAACAAAACACCCGGCTGGTGGAGGCGGTGGATGTGCTGCGCTGGCGCACCCGCTGGTTGGGCGCGGCCACGCTGGTGCTGTTGATCGGCGGGGTGGCGCTGGCCTTGTGGGGCCGTTGACGCCCCGCTGGGACACTCGGCCCCGTGCCGCCCCCTGCCGGCAGACTACGGCTCAGGGTGCCCGGGCCGGCTCCACACCGGGAACGGCCGACGGGGTGTGGTGCACCGGCCGGTCCAGCACCCGGTCGGCCAGCCCACCGCCCAGCCACATGCCCAGCAAGGCGAGCCAGGCGGTCACGGCGAAGATGGCGCCGCCCGTCATGCCGGCGCCCACCGCACAGCCCCCGGCAAGCATGGAGCCGAAGCCCATGAGCACCGCGCCCCCGATGTAGCGCGGCATGGTGTAGCCGCCGCCAAACCCTTCGAGCTTCCATTCGCGGCCCAGCAAGGCCCCGGCCAGCGAGCCGATGAAAACCCCGGGCATCAGGCCCAGCCCGAAAGTCCAGGGGCCGGACGCGTCGTGCAGCACGTGCATCAGCCATTCGGCCGACGGGCCGCTGAAGGTCAACCCCTGGATCTGCACCACCTCGAACGAGTGGGCCATGACCTGGTGGGTGGCGTACCAGCCGCCGGCCACCGTCAGCCCGGTGGCCATGCCGCCGAACCACTTCCAGAAACCCCAGCCGCTGCGTACCGCAAAAAACAGCGCCGCCGCCATCCAGACCAGCCCAAAGGCCAGGCCCACCGCTGGCCCGCCACCGAGCAGGGCCAGCAGGCTGCGCGAGGCCCCGCCGTCGACCACCCACCAGCCGGCCACGGCCTCGCGCCAGGGCGCCAGCACGCCGCCCAGCGAGGCCTGCGCCGCCACCGCGAACACCAGGCCCGACAGCAGCGCCCGCAGGTTGCCGTTGGCCGACAGCACCAGCAGGCGGCTGGCGCAGCCGCGCGTCATCACCATGCCGATGCCGAACAGCAGGCCCCCGACCAGCGCGCCGGACAGGCTGCCGCGCGCCGACAGTTGGCGTGCGGTGGACACGTCGAGGCCGCCGGCCAGCACCGCCCACTGCACCGCCACCACCGCGGTGGCAAACGCCAGCAGCCAGACCGCCAGCTTGTCGCCGAAGCGGCGGTGCCAGAACTCGATGACGGCCGCGCGCAGGCAGAACTTGGAACGCTGCCCGAAAAATCCGAAGCCCAACCCGAGCACCAGCCCGCAGCAGGCCAGCACCGCGGGTTCGCCCCACGCCTCGATCCAGCCGGTCCAGTCCATCGCAGCCCTCATTCATTCAAAAATAACCATTGAATGATATTTGGTGCGCGACCCCAAGGTTTGACCGACATCAAGGACCGGGCGGGCGCTCCACCTCCAGGGCCGCGTCGCAGCCCCGGCCGGCGGCGATCCAGCGGGCGACCCAGCGGCGCACGACGGGCAGGCGGCCGAGCGCCCCCAGCACCTCGACCGGCCGGCTGAGGGCACCACATTCGTAGCGCCCGGCCGGGTCGGCCCAGCGCAACGCCACGCAGGCCCCCCGGCGGCGGCGCGACAGCAGCATGCCCAACGGGCACGGTTCGGCCAGGCAGCACACGCCACACCCGTTGCACGGCGCTCCCCAAGCCGGTTTGGGCGGCGCCTCGGGGTGGATGTGGATGGTCTGTGGCACCGGAGGGGGTGGGAAGCCGGCCGTCAGACCCGGGCCAGGACCGGCCCCAGCGCCCGCCCGGTGTGCGTGCCCAGCCTCACCAGCGCCTCGGGCGGCGCAGCGGCCACGACGCGACCGCCGCCATCCCCGCCTTCGGGGCCCAGGTCGAGGATCCAGTCGGCTTCGGCGATCACGTCCAGGTCGTGCTCAATGACCACCACGCTGTGCCCGCCATCGACCAGGCGGTGCAGCACGCGGATGAGTTTGTCCACGTCGGCCATGTGCAAGCCCACGGTGGGTTCGTCCAGCACGTACAGGGTGTGCGGCGCCTTCTGGCCGCGCCGCCCCACCTCGTCGCGCACCTTGGTGAGTTCGGTGACGAGCTTGATGCGCTGCGCCTCGCCGCCGCTGAGCGTGGGCGAGGGCTGGCCGAGGGTGAGGTAGCCCAGCCCCACATCCTTCAGCAATTGCAGCGGGTAGGCGATGCCGGGCATGGACGCGAAGAAGTCCACGGCCTCGTCCACTTCCATGCGCAGCACGTCGCCAATGCTCTTGCCGCGCCAGGTGACGGCCAGCGTCTCGGGGTTGAAGCGCGCGCCGTGGCAGGCCTCGCAGGGCACTTTCACGTCGGGCAGGAAGCTCATCTCGATGGTGCGCATGCCCTGCCCTTCGCAGGTGGGGCAGCGACCGTCACCGGTGTTGAAGCTGAAGCGCCCCGGCGCGTAGCCGCGCGCCTTGGCTTCCAGCGTTTCGGCGTAGAGCTTGCGGATGGTGTCCCAGAAACCGATGTAGGTGGCCGGGCAGGAACGCGGCGTTTTGCCGATGGGGGTTTGGTCCACTTCCAGCACGCGCTGAATGGCCTCGCTGCCCACCACGCCTTCGCAGCCTTGCCATGGGGGGCGTTCGCCGGCGTGCCAGGCGTCGCGCCCGGCCTTGGTGGCCTGCATCTGCACGGCGGCGGCCACGTTGGTGAGCAGCACGTCGCGCGCGAAGGTGGACTTGCCGGAACCGCTGACGCCGGTGATCGCGACCAGGCGTTTCAGCGGCACCTGCGCGGTGACGTGTTGCAGGTTGTGGAGGCTGGCGTTTTTGACGCTGAGCCAAAGGGTGGGCTCGGGTGGCGTTTCGCTCGCTGACCTCGTGGCCTGAGAGGGCTTGCCCCCCGGTGCGTCAGTCGCAGGCTCCGATTCCTTACCGGGGGCCAAGCCCTCCCCGGCTGAAGGGGCGGAACTGAGCGCCACCGCATCTGCCATCACGAATCGCCGCGCCTGCAGCGGGTGCTTCATCGCATGCAGCAAATAGCGCCCCGTCTGCGAATCGGCGGCAGCCATCACATCGGCCACCGACCCTTCGGCGACCACGCGGCCACCCCGGACACCCGCACTGGGCCCGATGTCGATGACGTGGTCGGCGCGGCGGATGGTATCCTCGTCGTGCTCCACCACCACCAGGGTGTTGCCCTTGTCGCCCAGCTTGTGCAGGGCATTGAGCAGGATCTGGTTGTCGCGCGCGTGCAGGCCGATGGTGGGTTCGTCGAGCACGTAGCACACGCCTTGCAGGTTGGAGCCGAGCTGTGCCGCCAGGCGGATACGCTGCGCCTCGCCACCACTGAGGGTGGGCGCGCCACGGTCGAGCGTGAGGTAGCCCAGGCCCACTTCTTCCAGGAACTCCAGACGGCTCTGGATTTCGGGCAGCAGGTCGCGGGCAATGTCGGCCTCGCGCGTGGTGAGGCCTTGCACGGCAGACGAATCACCCTGCATGGCGCCCGCCACGGCGAGCGGTGCCTGTTGCAAGGCCTGCACCCACAGGCGCACGTCGCGCACGCTCAGTCGAGCCAGCGACGTGATGGTCTGCCCATGGAACTTGACGGCCCGCGCCGTGGCGTTGAGACGCGTACCGCCGCAACGGGTGCAGGGCTGGTCGGCCACGTCTTCCACCTCGGGCTCGGCAAAGCTCTGCTCGCGGCCTTTCTGGTCGTCGTCGCGCACGGAATCGTCGAACGCCTTGCGCTGCTCGCGCGTGAGCTGCACACCCGTGCCCACGCAGTCCGGGCACCAGCCGTGCTTGCTGTTGTACGAGAACAGGCGGGGGTCCAGCTCGGCATAGCTGGTGGAACACACCGGGCAGGCGCGCAGCGTGGAAAACACCTGCAGCCGCCCGATGCCCACCGTTGAGGCACCGCTGTCCAGTGCGACCTGCAAGCCGTCCAGGCCCGACAGCACGTGCACCACGCCCTTGCCGTGTTCCAGCGCGCGGGTCAGCAGCTGGCGCAGTTCGGCTTCGTGATCGAGGGCCACGTCCAGACTGCCCACAGGCAGTTCGATGGTGTGCTCCTTGAATCGGTCGATGCGTGGGAAGCCCTGCGTGGGCAGGAATTCGCCGTCCACCCGCAGATGCGTGTACCCGCGCGGGCGCGCCCAATCGGCCAGTTCGGTATAGACACCCTTGCGGTGGACCACCAGCGGCGCCAGCAGGCCGATGTGCTGGCCACGGAAGGCCGTCATCAGCTGCGCCAGGATGCTCTCGGGCGTTTGCGGCTGCACGGGGGTGTCGTCGTGCACGCAGTGCTGGGTGCCCAGCTTCACGTACAGCAGGCGCAGGAAGTGCCAGACCTCGGTGGTGGTGCCCACCGTCGATTTGCGCCCGCCGCGCGACAGCCGCTGCTCGATGGCCACGGTGGGTGGGATGCCGTAGACCGCGTCCACCTCGGGCCGGCCGGCGGGCTGCACGATGCTGCGGGCGTAGGCGTTGAGGCTTTCGAGGTAGCGGCGCTGACCTTCGTTGAACAGGATGTCAAACGCCAGCGTGGACTTGCCCGAACCGCTGACACCGGTGATGACGTTGAACTTGCCCCGGGGAATGTCGACGGACAGGCCTTTGAGGTTGTGTTCCTTGGCGTTGATGATGCGGATGGCGTTGGCGGGTGCGTGATGGTTGGGAGCCGTTGTCCTGTGATGCGATGGTGTTGGGTGGAGCGACAAGGGTGCGGGGGGCTCCGCATACTGCGAGCAGAAATTGTCGCCCCCCGCACCCTCGCCGCCCTGCGGGATAGCATCGGTACGCCCAGAAATTGAAGACCCTTGCGCGCCCGCACTCGCCGAGGCAAGGGGTGTGCCGGGTGAGGAATCGGAACGTGTGACTGACGAACCCGGCACACCCCTTGGCTCGGCAGCGCGCGCCAACTCATCAGCCAAAGAAGCCACAGGCGCAGACCCCACCTCACCCCGAACAGGCAGGTAATCCGTCACCCGCCCCTCTTGCGCCATGTACAGCTCACCCACCGCCTCGGCGTACTCGCGCAGCGCCTGCCCGGTGTAGCTGTGCGGGTGCAGCCGCACCTCTTCGGGTGTGCCTTCGGCCACCACCCGGCCACCCTGGTCGCCACCGTCCGGCCCCAGGTCGATCAGCCAGTCGCTCGCGCGGATCACGTCCAGGTTGTGTTCGATGACGATGAGCGAATGCCCCGCCTCCAGCAGCTTGCGCAGCGCGCGCATGAGCTTGGCGATGTCGTCGAAGTGCAGGCCCGTGGTCGGCTCGTCGAACAAGAACAGCATGCCCTTGGTGGCCAGGGGCTGGCCCGACGCGGTGCGCCCCAAACGAGCGCCTTTCCCGCCCTTGCCTTTCCTGCCCGCCTTGGCGGCCTCGGCCAGAAAACCCGCCAGCTTGAGGCGCTGCGCCTCGCCGCCGCTGAGCGTGGGCACCGGCTGGCCCAGCTTCACGTACTCCAGGCCCACGTCCACGATAGGCTGCAGCGCCACGATGACCTCGCGGTCGTGCGCAAACAGTTGCGCGGCCTCGCTCACCGTCAGGTCCAGCACGTCGGACACGTTGAGCAGCCGCCCACCTCGCTCGATGGTGATCTCCAAAATCTCAGGACGGTAGCGCTGGCCGTTGCAGTCGGGGCAGCGCAGGTACACGTCGCTCAGGAACTGCATTTCCACGTGCTCGAAGCCCGAGCCGCCGCAGGTGGGGCAGCGCCCGTCGCCGCTGTTGAAGCTGAACTTGGCCGCCGTGTAGCCGCGCTGCTGCGATTGCGGCGCGGTGGCGAACAGGTCGCGGATGGCGTCCCACGCGCCGACGTAGCTCACGGGGTTGGAGCGCGCCGTCTTGCCGATGGGGGACTGATCGACAAACACCACGCCGCTGAGGTGATCGGCCCCCAGCAGGCGGTCGTGCGCGCCGGGCGATTCGGTGGCCTGGCCGAAGTGGCGCATCAGCGCCGGGGCCAGCACGTCTTGGATGAGGGTGGACTTGCCCGAGCCGCTGACGCCGGTGACCGTGACCAGCCGTTGCAGCGGGAATTCGACGTGGAGGTGGCGCAGGTTGTGTTCGCGCGCGCCCTCCAGCACCAGGCGGGGCGTGGCGTCGGTGACCATGCGCTTGAAGCCGAAGCCCACCTGCTTGCGCCCGCCCAGGTAGGCGCCAGTCAACGTGTCGGCCTCGCGCAGTTGCGCCACGGTGCCGTCGAACACGATGCTGCCGCCGCGCTCGCCGGGGCCGGGGCCCATGTCGATGACGCGGTCGGCCGCCAGCATGACGGCGGGGTCGTGCTCCACCACCACCAGGGTGTTGCCCGCGTTGCGCAGGCGCGCCATGGCCTGGTTGATGCGGTTCATGTCGCGCGGGTGCAGGCCGATGCTGGGCTCGTCCAGCACAAACAGGGTGTTGACCAGCGAGGTGCCCAGCGCGGTGGTGAGGTTGATGCGCTGCACCTCGCCGCCGCTGAGGGTGCGGCTTTGCCGGTCGAGCGTGAGGTAGCCGATGCCCACGTCGCACAGGTACTTGAGGCGGGTGGTGATTTCGTCGAACAACAGCTTGAGGGCTTGGGTTTCGCCGGCCGATGGGTGGGTGTTCGTTGTGCCTGGCTCGTGGTGTGTTGGGTGGGGCGACGAGGGTGCGGGGGGCTCCGCATACTGCGAGCAGAAATTGTCGCCCCCCGCACCCTCGCCGCCCTGCGTGGCGGCATCGGCACGCAGAGCATCAGCAACCTCGCTGGCACCCAATCCCGCTGAGGTGGAGGGGGTGTCGGGCACCGATTTTTGGCCGCGCAGCGGACGGTATGAGGTGCTCGGCATTCTCCCCACCTCAGCAGCGGGCGCCAACAAGCCGCCCGACCCATCGGCACACCCCGCCACCAACGCAAAAAACCGGCGCAGCCGCTCGATCGGCAACTGCATCAGGTCGTGCAGGCACAGGCCCGGCAGCGCCTCCAACTGTTCCCGCGTCCACTCCACCCCCACCGGCATGAAGCGCTGCGCAGGCGGCAGCACCGCGTCCGCCTGGGCCTTGGAACCCAGGCGCCACAGCAAACTCTCGGTCTTGAGGCGCGCGCCCGCGCACACCGGGCATTCGGTGTAGCTGCGGTACTTGGACAAGAGCACGCGGATGTGCATCTTGTAGGCCTTGCTCTCCAGGTACTCGAAGAAGCGGTACACGCCGTACCACTGCTGGTTCCACTTGCCGTTCCAGTTGGGCGAGCCATGGATGACCCAATGCTGCTGCGCCTCGCTCAGTTGCGACCACGGCGTGTCGCGCGGAATGCCGGCGGCCTCGGCGTGGCGCATCAGGTCGTCCTGGCACTCCTGCCAGGCAGGGGTCTGCATGGGCTTGATGGCGCCGCCGCGCAGGGTGAGCTTGTCGTTGGGGATGACCAAGCCCAGATCCACCCCGATGACGCGACCGAAACCGCGACAGGTGTCGCACGCGCCCACGGCGGAGTTGAACGAAAACAGGGACGGCAGCGGCTCGGCGTAGCGCAGGTCGCTCTCGGGGCAGTGCAGGCCGGTGGAGAACTTCCACAGTTCGGGTTCGGGCTCCACGCCATCGTCGCCCGCCGGGCGCAGGGCGTAGACGGTCAACCGCCCGCTGCCGCGCTTGAGGCCCAGTTCGATGGCTTCGATGACGCGGGCGCGTTCGGCGCCACTGAAGCGGAAGCGGTCGGCCACCACGTCGAGCACGCGCACCAGCCGCTCGGCGGTGGCGTCGGCCGGCAGGCGCTTGGCGCCTTTGGCCGCTTTGCCGGCTTTGGGGGCGCCGGCCTGGCCCGGGGCGCCCTCGCCCGCCGAGGCCACGGGGCGTGTCACCACGCGCTCGGCCTGCACCCGGGTGAAGCCGCTGGCGGCCAGCCACTGTTCGATGTCTTCGGGCGTGGCGCTGGCGGGCAGCTCCACCGGAAAGGTCACCACCAGGCGCGGGTCGCCCGCCGCCTCGGCGCGCTGGCGCAGTTCGTCGTAGATGGTGTCGGGCGAGTCGTGGCGCACGGGCCGCGCGGTGCGCCGGTCGAACAACTGGGCCGCGCGCGCGTAGAGCAGCTTGAGGTGGTCGTTCAGCTCGGTCATCGTGCCCACGGTGGAGCGCGACGAGCGCACCGGGTTGGTCTGGTCGATGGCGATGGCCGGGGGCACGCCCTCCACCTTGTCCACGGCGGGCTTGTCCATGCGGTCGAGGAACTGGCGCGCGTAGGCGCTGAAGGTCTCGACGTAGCGGCGCTGGCCTTCGGCGAACAGGGTGTCGAACACCAGGCTGGACTTGCCCGAGCCGCTGGGGCCGGTGACCACGGTCAGCTCGCCGGTGCGGATGTCCAGATCGACGTGCTTGAGGTTGTGCTGGCGTGCGCCACGGATGCGGATCAGGCCGGTGCCATCGGCCGGGGTGGCGGGAACGGCCGGTGCGGGCGGGTTCGGTGCCCCGGTGGCCTGCGGGCGGGCGGCGGGGAGGTCGGCGGGCGTGCGGGACTCGGACATGGTCGGCCTTCGGGGGTGAAGGCAAACATTCTAGGAACAAGCCGGCCGTGCCCGCGCGGCCGGGGCAATGCCCGAGCCCGGCATGTGGCCGCCCGCCCACGCCGGCCCCGGCCGGGTCACTTGGTGATGAGCACCGGCACCTTGGCGTGGGTCAGCACCTTCTGGGCCACGCTGCCCAGGATCAGCGCCTGCACGCCCTTGCGGCCGTGCGAGCCCATGACGATCAGGTCGCAGCCTTCGGCCTCGGCGGTTTCCAGGATGCCTTCGTAGGTCACGTTGCGCTCGATGGTGTCGCCGGCGAAAGCCACGCCGCGGGCGGCGCAGGCCTGGCGGATGTCGTCCAGCGACTTGCCCGCGGCGGCCTTGGCTTCGGCCAGGTAGGCCTGCAGGCCCACGGCGGACGCGTCGCCGATGCCGATGTAGGGGAAGGGGTCGATCACGTAGATGCCGACCACCTGGGCGCCGTGCTGCTGGGCCAGGTCGGCGGCGAATTCGGCGGCGTGGTGGGCCAGCTGGGAACCATCGGACGGCACCAGGATTTTCTTGAACATGCGCGACTCCTCTTGAAAGTTCATGGAACGGGGGGAATCCACATCTTAATCAAGGCGCCGGCGCGGCGGTCTGCGTATCTTCCACAGGGGTCACCCGGGCGGCACAGTACTTCACCTCGGCGATTTTGCCGACCGGGTCCAGCGCCGGGTTGGTGAGCAGGTTGGCCGCCGCCTCGACGTAGGCGAAAGGGATGAAGGCCACATCGGCGGGGATGCCGGCGTCGGCGCGCACCGGCAACTGGATGCGGCCGCGCCGGGTGCTGACCACCGCGGGCACCCCGGCCTGCAAGCCCAGGCGCGCGATGGTGCCGGGATGCAGGCTGACGGTCGGGTCGGATTCCAGCGCGTCCAACACCTTGCTGCGCCGCGTCATGCTGCCGGTGTGCCAGTGCTCCAGTTGCCGCCCGGTCACCAACACCATCGGGTACTCGGCGTCGGGCCGTTCGGCCGGTTCGCGCAGCTCGGCCGGCACCAGCCGGGCCTTGCCGGTGGGGGTGGGAAAGTGGTCGGTGAAGACGATGGGCTGGCCCGGGTCGTCCGGGGTGAGCACTGGGTGGGTGACGGCACCCTGCGCCAGCAGCCGCGGCCACGACAGGCCGGCGATGGAGTCCATCAGCGCGCGCATTTCCTCGTACACCCGGCCAATGCCAGATTCAGGCTCGGCGCCGCTGCCGTCGGGAGCGATGCCGTAGCTCCAACCCAAGCCCAGGCGCTGCGCCAGTTGTTCGGTGATCCAGGCGTCGGCCCGCGCCTCGCCGGGGCAGGCCACGGCTTTGCGGCCCAGTTGCACGGTGCGGTCGGTGTTGGTGACGGTGCCGGTCTTTTCCGGCCAGGCGCTGGCGGGCAGCACCACGTCGGCGAAGGCGGCGGTTTCGGTCAGGAAAATGTCTTGCACCACCAGGTGGTCGAGCCGGCTCAACGCTTCGCGCACGTGCTGGCTGTCGGGGTCGCTCATGGCGGGGTTTTCGCCCTGGATGAGCATGGCACGGATGCGGCCGTCGTACACCGCGTCGATGATCTCCACCACCGTCAGGCCGGGTTGGTCGTCCAGGTCGCCCGGGGGCAGGCCCCACAGGGTTTCGGCGCGGGCGCGAGCGGCGGGCTCGGCCACGCGGTGGTAGTCGGGCAACACCAGCGGGATCAGGCCGGCGTCGCTGGCGCCCTGCACGTTGTTCTGGCCGCGCAGCGGGTGCAGGCCGGTGCCGGGGCGGCCGATCTGCCCGGTCACCATCGCCAGCGCGATCAGACAGCGCGCGTTGTCGGTGCCGTAGGTGTGCTGGCTCACGCCCATGCCCCACAAAATCATGCTGGCGCGGCTGGTGGCGTAGGCGCGCGCCACTTCACGGATGGTAGCCGCGTCGATGCCGCACACCGGCGCCATGGCTTCGGGACTGAAGTCGGTGTGGCCGTCGGTCAGGTGGGTTTTCAGGCGGTCGAAATCCAGCGTGCGCTCGGCGATGAAGGCGGGGTTCGTCAACCCTTCGCTGACGATGACGTGCAGCATGGCGTTGAGCAGCGCCACGTCGCTGCCCGGGCGGAAGGGCAGCGTGCGCCAGGCCTGGCGCGACAGCTCGGTGCGGCGCGGGTCGGCCAGCACCAGCTTCGTGCCGCGCTGCACCGCGTTCTTGATCCAGCTCGCGCCCACCGGGTGGTTCTGCGCCGGGTTGGCGCCGATGACGAGCACGAAGTCCGCGTGGGCCACGTCGCGCAGCGGGTTGCTGACCGCGCCGGAGCCGATACCCTCCATCAGCGCCGCCACGCTGGAGGCGTGACACAGGCGGGTGCAGTGGTCCACGTTGTGGGTGTGGAAGGCGGTGCGGATCAGCTTCTGGAACAGGTAGGCCTCTTCGTTGGTGCCCTTGGCCGAGCCGAAACCGGCCACGGCGGCGCCCCGGCCTTTGACCGGCTGGGCCTCGCGCGCCCGGCGCAGCCCGGCGGCGGCCAGGTCCAGGGCCTCGTCCCAGGTGGCTTCGCGGAACTGGGCGCGCAGCGTGGCCTGGTCGGTGCGGCCGTCCGGCCCCTGGGTGAGGATGGACGGGTCCTTGGGCGCGTCGGCACGGCGCACCAGCGGGCGCGTCAGGCGCTGCGGGCTGTGCACGTAGTCGAAACCGAAGCGGCCCTTCACGCACAGCCGGCCTTCGTTGGCCGGGCCTTGTGCGCCCTCCACGTGGTCGATGCGGCCATCCTTCACGTGGTAGGTGAGCTGGCAGCCGACGCCGCAGTAGGGGCAGACCGAATCCACCGTGGCGTCGGCCGCGCGGGCGTAGGCGCCGTTGGCGGGCGCGATGGCACCGGTGGGGCAGGCCTGCACGCATTCGCCACAGGCCACGCAGGTGCTCTGGCCCATGGGGTCGCCCTGGTCGAACACGACCTGCACCTGGCCACCCCGGAAGGACAGGCCCAGCACGTCGTTGCCCTGGATGTCGCGGCAGGCGCGCACGCAGCGGGTGCACTGGATGCAGGCGTCCAAGTTCACCGCCATGGCGGGGTGGGAGGCGTCGGTGCCACGTGCCTGCGCCGCGGCCTGGGACGGGCCGCGCGCGGCGAAGCGGTCGCTGCGGGCGCCGGTGCGTTCGGTCCAGCGGGCCAGTTCGCTGTCGCGCTTCAGACGGGTGGTGTCGGGCGCGTCGGCGTTGAGCAATTCCAGCACCGTGCGCTGCGCAGCCTGCACGCGGGGCGTGTCGGTGCGCACCGCCATGCCGGGCTGGGGCGCGCGGCAACACGAGGCCGCCAGCACGCGCTCACCGGCCACCTCCACCACACAGGCGCGGCAGTTGCCAGCGCTGGGCAGACCGGGCTTGTGGCACAGGTGCGGAATGTCCACGCCCACGCGCTGCGCCACCTGCCACAGCGTTTCGCCGGGGGCGGCCTGGGCCGGCTGGCCGTTCAGGGTGAAGTCGATCACCGGCAGGTCTTGCGCGCTCATGCCTGCACCTCCTGCGGGAAGAACCGCAACACGCTGTCAAAAGGATTGGGCGCGGCCTGGCCCAGGCCGCAGATGGACGCGTCGCGCATGACCTGCGACAACTCGGTCAGCCGTTCGGCGTCCCAGCCGGGCGCCTGCATCAGCGCCACGGCCTGGGTGGTGCCGGCGCGGCAGGGGGTGCACTGGCCGCACGATTCGTGCTCGAAAAACTGCATGAGGTTCACCGCGGCATCGCGGGCGCGGTCGTGCTGGCCCAGCACCACCACCGCCATGGAGCCAACGAAGGCGCCGTGCTCGGCCAGGGTGTCGAAGTCCAGCGGCACATCGGCCAGCGCGGCCGGCAAAATGCCACCCGAGGCCCCGCCCGGCAAGTAGCCGTAGAGCGTGTGCCCCGGCGCCATGCCACCGGCGTACTCGTTGACCAGTTCGTTCAGGGTGATGCCGGCCGGCGCCAGGACCACCCCGGGCTTGACCACCCGGCCCGACACGCTGAAGCGCCGCCAGCCGCTGCGCCCACGCCGGCCCACCGCCGCCCAGGCTGGGCCGCCTTTTTCCAGAATCTCCGGCAGCCACCACAGCGATTCCACGTTGTGCGCCAGCGTGGGCCGGCCGAACACCCCCACCTGCGCCACGATGGGCGGGCGCAACCGGGGCATGCCGCGCTTGCCTTCGAGCGATTCGATCAACGCCGATTCCTCACCGCAGATGTAGGCGCCGGCGCCGCGCCGAAGTTCGACCTCGGGGAATTCGATGGCGGGGTATTCGCGCCGCCACACCTCGCTCAGGCCGCGCAGGTGCAGCAATTCTTCCTGCAGCAGGGCACGCACGTCGTGGTATTCGTCGCGCAGGTAGAGCCACACCTTTTGCGCGCCCACGAACCAGGCCGCGATCAGCATGCCTTCCAGGGCGCGGCGCGGCGCGGTGGACAGCACCTGCCAGTCCTTGAAGGTGCCGACCTCGCCTTCGTCGATGTTGACGACCATGTAGCGCGGGCCGGGCTGGGCGCGCACCGTCTCCCATTTGCGCCAGGCCGGGAAACCGGCGCCACCCAGGCCGCGCAGCCCGGAGGCCTTGAGTTCGGCCAGCACCGCCTCGGGCGACCAGTCGCCGGCCATGACGCGGCGCCACTGGGCGTAGTCATCCCCGGTCAGCGGAGCGCCGCTGGCAGGCAAGGGGCGCGGGCCGGTGTCCTGCGCGGCCAGCACCGCCTGCACGCCGTCCACCGTGGCCTCGGGCAGTTGCCGTTGGCCCACGCTGGCGGCCGGTGCGCGGTGGCATTGGCCCACGCACGGGGCCTCGACCACGCGCACGCGGCCGTCCTGGGCCAAACGCTGTTGCAGAGCGGCCAACAGCGATGCCGCACCCGCCATCTGGCACGACAGGCTGGTGCAGACGCGCACCGTGGTGGCCGGCAATTCGGCCCCGTCGTCCACCACGTCGAAGTGGTGGTAGAAGGTCGCCACCTCGTACACCTCCACCTGGCTCAGGCGCAGGCGCTCGGCCAGCGCCGCCAGGCGCCCCCGGCGCAGGCCGCCTTCGGCGTCTTGCAGGCGGTGCAGGTGCTCGATCAACAGGTCGGCGCGCGGCGCCAGCCCGGCGCACAGGACCGCCACGCGGTCGCGGTCCTCGGGCTGCACCTGGCGGCCTTTGGGCGTGGCGCGCGGACGCCGGGCCTCCGATTGGATGGGGATGACCCGGCCCAGGGGCGCAGAGGACAGGGAGGACAGGGGGACAGGCGTGGGAGACTCCATGCCCCCAGCGTAGCAGCAAGCCGGCCGCACAATATGCAACCAGGAACATAATCAAACCCGTCCATGTTGCAGATCCACCTCCAACCCCGCTGGCAGTTCGGCGACGGCGCGGCGCCCCCACTGGACGCGAGCCGGCTGCTGGCCCTGCTGGCGGCCATTGCCCACAGCGGCAGCATCGCGCAGGCCGCGCGCGACAACGACTTGTCCTACCGGCACGCCTGGGGGCTGGTGCAGCAGGCCGAACGTTTGCTGGGCCAGGCGCTGCTGGAACGCGGCCGGGGCCGGGGTTCGCGCCTGACCGAGGCGGGCGAACGGCTGGTGTGGTTGGACGCGCGCATCGCCGCCCGGCTGCAACCGCTGCTGGCGTCGCTGGCGTCGGAACTGGCGGGCGAACTGGGGCGTTGGACGCCCGAAGCGCTGCCCCCCGCCCGGCTGCACGCCAGCCACGGCTTCGCGGTGGCCGCGCTGCACGAGCGCTTGCAACAGCGCGGGCTGGCGGTGGACATCCGCTACCGCAGCAGCCTGGAAGCGGTGGCGGCGCTGGCCCGCGGCGATTGCGAACTGGCCGGCTTCCACGTGCCGCTGGGCCGCTTCGAACGCGCCGCCGCCCAGCGCTACCGCGAATGGCTGCACCCCGGCGACCACGCGCTGGTGCAACTGGCGGTGCGCACCCAGGGGCTGTTCATGGCGGCGGGCAACCCGCTGGGGGTGCGGGGCTTCAGCGACCTGGCCCGGCCCGAATTGCGCTTCGTCAACCGCCCGGCCGGTTCCGGCACGCGCATGCTGACCGACCTGATGCTGGCCGATCTGGACCTGCCCACGGAGCAAATCAACGGCTACCGCACCACCGAACTGACCCACGCCGCCGTGGCCGCTTTCGTGGCCAGCGGCATGGCCGACGTGGGCCTGGGCGTGCAAACCGCGGCGCACCGTTTCGGGCTGCACTTCATCCCGTTGTTGAAGGAGCGCTACTTTTTTGCGGTGCACCGCCGGCACCTGCACGGGCCCCGGTTGCAAGCGATTCTGCAGGTGCTGCAGACCCCGGCGTTTCGCGCGCAGGTGGCAGGCCTGACGGGTTACGACGCCAGCCAGACCGGCCGGGTGCTGGGGGTGGACGAGGTGCTGGGCGGCTGACCCGGCCACGGCGTGGCGCCGCGCGGTCCGGGCACGCCCGGGAACAGCGACCGTCAGGCCGGCACCAGGCCCGCCGCGCGCTGGCGCGCTTCCACGTCGGCCCAGATGGCGAGCTTGCCGGCGTCGTCGCTTTTGCTCCAGGCGCGGATTTCGTCGATGCTGCGCCAGCAGCCTTCGCACCAGCCGCTGGTGGGCGACATGCGGCACACGTTCACGCAGGGCGAGGGCACGGTGTGCCCCGGCTTGCAGACGGCGGTGGCCAGGGCCACGAAGGGGCGGACGGGAACGGTGGGGTCAGACATGGGCCGCACTCTAGCGCAGCGTCACGTCGGCCACCGGCGCGCCGGTCAAAGCCCCCAGGTCCTGCGGTGACAGGCGGAACACGCCGTGCGGGTGGCCGGCCGCCGCCCACACCACCTCGAAGCGGAACAGCTCTTCGTCGATCAGCGTCACCGGCGCCTCGGCGTGCGCCACCGGCGACACGCCGCCTATCGAAAACCCGGTCTTGGCCTTGACGAACTCGGCGTCGGCCCGGCCCAGCTTCTGGCCCTCGGCGCAGACCAGGGCCTGCACCTTTTTCTCATCCACGCGCCGGTCGCCGCTGGTGACGACCAGCACCGCCGCCTCGTCGGGCTTGCGCTTGAAGACGATGCTTTTGGCGATCTGCCCCAACGCCACGCCCAGGGCGTCGGCGGCCTGCTGCGCGGTGCGCGCGGCGTCGTCCAGCATCACCGGTTCGTGGGGGTGGCCCAGTTCGGCCAGCACGGCCATGACGCTCTGCACGCCTTCGGGCAAGGGTTTCAATTCGGCTCCACACATGGCCACGGATTATCGGTGCTGCGGTGGGTGCCGCCGGGTCAGGCGGCGCGCTTGGCCAGCAAGGCCCGCGCCACGCGCGACCCGCTGGGCCGGCCCAGGTGCTGGCTGATGAAGGCGCCCGCGTCCACCAGCGCGTCCAGATCGATGCCGGTGTGAATGCCCAGGCCTTGCAGCAGGTACACCACGTCCTCGGTCGCCACGTTGCCGGTGGCGCCCTTGGCGTAGGGGCAGCCCCCCAAGCCAGCCACCGACGACTGGAAATTCCACACCCCCATTTGCAACGCCGCCAGCGTGTTGCTGAGCGCCTGGCCGTAGGTGTCGTGAAAGTGGCCGCTGATGGCGTCGAGGCCGTAGTGCTGCGCCGTGGCCTCGATGGCACGCTGGACCTTGAGCGGCGTACCCACGCCGATGGTGTCGGCCACGTCCACCCGCTGCACGCCGATGTCTTTCATCAGCCTGGCCAACATGCCCACACGCTCGGGCGCGATATCGCCCTCGTACGGGCAACCCACGGTGCAGCTCATGGCGCCGCGCACGGCGATGCCGGCCTGCAGGGCCGCTGCCACCACCGGGGCAAAACGCTCGATGCTTTCGGCAATGCTGCAGTTGATGTTCTTCTGGCTGAAGGCCTCGCTGGCGGCGCCAAACACCACGATTTCGTCCGGCCGGTCCAGCACAGCCGCTTCAAAGCCCTTGAGGTTGGGCGTGAGCACCGAGTAGCGCACACCGGGCTGGCGGCGGATGCCGGCCATGACCTCGTGGTTGTCGGCCATCTGCGGCACCCACTTGGGGCTGACGTAGCTGGTGACTTCGATTTCGGTCAAGCCCGCGGCCTGCAGGCGGTGCACCAGTTCGATTTTGACGGCGGCCGGCACCGGCTGCTTTTCGTTCTGCAGGCCGTCGCGCGGGCCCACGTCGATGAGGCGCACGCGGGCGGGGTATTGGGCAGTGGACATGGCTTGAAATCGGGTGAAAAGGGGTCAGTAACCGCGCTGGGGGTCCACCACCCCGGCGATGGGTTCGCCGCGCTGCAGCGCGCGCAGCTTGCCGGCGATCTGGGCGATGCTTTCGTCGCGCAGGGTGCGGGCCGCGGTGTGGGGCGTGACGGTGACGCGGGGGTGGTGCCAGAACGGGTGTTCGGGCGGCAGCGGTTCGGTGCGGGACACGTCCAGCGTGGCGCCGGCCAGGTGGCCGCGGTCGAGCAGGGCCAGCAGGTCGTCGTCCACCAGGTGGGCGCCGCGCGCCACGTTGATGACGTGGGCCCCCGGGCGCAAGCGCCCCAGCGTGTCGCGGTTGAGGAGGTTTTCGGTCTCGAGCGTGAGCGGCAACAGGTTGACCAGCACCTGGGTGCCGGCCAGAAAGTCGTGCAGGCCGTCTGGGCCGTGGTGGCAGCGCACCCCGTCCAGGGCCTTGGGGCCGCGGCTCCAGCCCAGCACCGGGAACTCGAAGGCCCGCAGCGCCTGCGCCGCGCGCGACCCCAGCACGCCCAGGCCCAGCAGGCCGACGCTGAAATCCTCGCGCCGGCGCGGCTTGCGAAAGGCCCAGCGGGCCTCGCGCTGGGCGGCGTCGTACTGCTCGAATTCGCGGAAGTGGCGGATGACGGCGTGGCACACGTACTCGGCCATTTGCACCGCCATGCCGGCGTCGTCCAGCCGCACCACCTGCAGCCCAGGGGGCAGGCGGAGCTTGAGCAGGCCGTCCACCCCGGCGCCGATGTTGAACAGCGTCTGCAGCCGGGTCTGCTCGTCGATGAAGGCCTGGGGCGGCGCCCAGACGATGGCGTGGTCGGCCAGGGGCGCGCCGGGTGCCCAGAGCGACACCTCGGCCTCGGGCAAGGCGGCGCGCAGGCCGGCCAGCCAGGGCTCGGCGGCGGTGTGGGTGCAGCAGAACGTGAGTTGCATGGTGCGTGGGACGGATGACGACAGGCCCCTACCCTACACGACGCGGCCCCGGGCCGCCGCCGTGCGGGTGACCGCCGGCCGCCCGGCCCGGCGGGCTCAGGCGGCGCTCAGCTTGAGCAGCTCGGCGCCCTCGGCCACCTGGTCGCCAGGAGCGTACAGCAGCTCGGCCACGGTGCCGTCCAGCGGCGCGGCGATGGTGTGCTCCATCTTCATCGCCTCCATCACCGCCAGCGGCTGGCCCTTCTTCACCGCGTCACCGGCCTGCACGGCAAACGACACCACCTTGCCCGGCATGGGCGCGGTCAGGCGGCCGCCCTCGGCCGCCGTGTCGCCGGCGTGGGCCAGCAGGTCCACCTCCACCACCTGGCGCGCGCCGCGCGGGGTGAACACGTGGGCGCGCTCGCCCTGCAGGTAGACGGTGGCGCGGGTGCGGTCGCCGGCAAAGGCCACGTCCAGCGTCCAGGCGCTCCAGTCGCTGGGGGCGGCCTCCAGGGTGGCGTGGGCCGGCGCGCCCGGGCGGACCCGAAAATCCAGCAGCCCCGCCACGGCCGCCCCGCCCTCGCCCACCGTCAGGCGCAGGCCGCCGTCGTGCAGGTAGGCCAGCGTGGCGGGGAGGTGCGCATCGCCGTCCTCGAACGCGAACCGCCGGGTGAACACGCCGTGGCTGCGCCAGCCGTCGGTGTGGCTGAAGGGGTCGGCACCTTCGCTGGCGCGTTCCTGCACCAGGGTCTGCGCCACGGCAGCGGCGACGGCCAGCGGCAGGCTCACCGGCTGCTGGTCGAACAGCACCGCCTGCTCGCGGGGGATGAGCGCCGTGTCCAGTTGGGCACTGGCGAACGACGCGCTGCGCACCACATGGCGCAGGAACTGCACGTTGGTGGCCAGGCCCACGATGTGGGTCTGGCTCAAGGCCTCGTCCAGCCGGGCCAGGGCCTGTTCGCGGGTGTCGCCGTGCACGATCAGCTTGGCCACCATGGAGTCGTAAAACGGGCTGATGGTGTCGCCTTCGCGCACGCCGTCGTCCACGCGCACGTCGGCCCGGGCAAAGCTGCTGTGTGCGGGCTTGCGGTACACGTGGAGCGTGCCGGTGGCGGGCAGGAACTGGTTGTCGGGGTTTTCGGCGCAGAGGCGGGCCTCGATGGCGTGGCCGTGGATGCGCAGGTCTTCCTGCTTCAGCGGCAGGGGCTCGCCGGACGCCACGCGCAACTGCCACTCCACCAGGTCCAGCCCGGTGATGGCTTCGGTGACCGGGTGCTCCACCTGCAGGCGGGTGTTCATCTCCATGAAGTAGAACTTCATCTGCTCGGGGTGGTCGTAGCCCCCCGGCTGCTCCACGATGAACTCCACCGTGCCGGCGCCCACGTAGTTCACCGCGCGGGCGGCGGCCACGGCGGCCTCGCCCATGCGGGCGCGCAGCTCGGCCGTCATGCCGGGGGCGGGCGCTTCTTCCAGCACCTTCTGGTGGCGGCGCTGCACCGAGCAGTCGCGCTCGAACAGGTACACGCAGTTGCCGTGGGTGTCGCCAAACACCTGGATTTCGATGTGGCGCGGGCGCTGCACGTATTTTTCGATCAGCACCGCGTCGTCGCCAAAGCTGTTGATGGCCTCGCGCTTGCAACTGGCCAGCGCGGCGGCGAAGTCTTCGGACTGGTCCACCGCGCGCATGCCCTTGCCGCCACCGCCGGCGCTGGCCTTGATGAGCACGGGGTAGCCGATGCGGTCGGCCTCGGCCTGCAGCAGCGCCGGATCCTGGTTGGCGCCGTGGTAGCCCGGCACCAGCGGCACCTGGGCCTGTTCCATCAGCCGCTTGGATTCGGCCTTCAGCCCCATGGCGTTGATGGCCGACGCCGGCGGGCCGATGAACACCAACCCAGCCGCCGCGCAGGCGTTGGCGAAGTCTTCGTTCTCGCTCAAAAAGCCGTAGCCGGGGTGGATGGCCTCGGCCCCGGTGGCCTTCGCCGCGTCCAGAATCGCCTCCCAGCGCAGGTAGCTCTCTTTGGGCGCGCTGCCACCGATGTGCACCGCCTCGTCACACGCGGCCACGTGCTTGGCACGGGCGTCGGCATCGGAATACACGGCCACGGTTTTCACGCCCAGGCGCTGGGCGGTGGCGGCGACACGGCAGGCGATTTCGCCGCGGTTGGCAATGAGGATTTTTTTAAACATGCTGTGTCTCCGCGTCGAAATCGCCTCGTTCTGCTCCGCAGAACTGGCCGTTTAGCTTCGCTGCTGCGCCGCTGCGCGGCTGGTCGCCGCGGTTGGCAATCAAAATCTTTTTAAACATCGTTCAGTTCCTCAGCCCAACCAGTTCGGTTTGCGTTTTTGCAGGAAGGACTGCACGCCCTCTTTGCCTTCGGCGCTGGCGCGGATGTCGGCAATGCCTTGCACCGTGCGGTCGATCAGCGCGGCGTCGATGTCGCGCTCGGCCACGTCCTGCACCAGTTGCTTGCAGGCGCGCACGGCAGCGGGGCCGGCGCTGGTGAGCGCTTTCACCCATTCGTCCACCTGGGCGTCGAGCTGCTCGGCCGGCACCACCTCGTGCACGAAGCCGATGCGCTGCGCCTCGGCGGCGCTGAAGCGTTCGGCGGTGAGGAAGTAGCGGTGCGCGGCGCGCGCGCCCATGGCCCGCGCCACGTAGGGGCCGATGGTGGCGGGGATCAGGCCCAGCTTCACCTCGCTCAGGCAATAGCCGGCCGTGTCCACGCTCACCGCCATGTCGCAACAGGCCACCAGGCCCATGCCGCCAGCGTACACATCGCCCTGCACCCGGGCCACGGTCGGCTTGGGGCAGGTGTAGATCACGCGCAGCATGTCGGCCAGGGCGCCGACGTCGGCCACGTTTTGTTCGCGGCTGTAATCGGCCATGCGGCGCATCCAGTTCAAATCGGCGCCGGCGCAGAAAGCCGGGCCTTCGGCGGCCAGCACGATGGCGCGCACGTCGTCGCGCTGGCCCAG
>NZ_JAAQQT010000620.1:0-32500 GCF_011742065.1 Aquabacterium sp. A08 | reverse complement strand
AGGTGGCAAATGACCTTTGATCCGGAGATTTCTGAATGGGGAAACCCACCCGCGAGGGTATCGCACACTGAATACATAGGTGTGCGAGGCGAACCGAGTGAACTGAAACATCTAAGTAGCTCGAGGAAAAGACATCAACCGAGATTCCGAAAGTAGTGGCGAGCGAAATCGGAAGAGCCTGCTAGTGATAGCACAAGACTTAACAGAACGGCATGGAAAGGCCGACCACAGTGGGTGATAGTCCCGTATGTGAAAAGACCTGTGTGGTACTGAGCTAGCGAAAAGTAGGGCGGGACACGTGTAATCCTGTCTGAATATGGGGGGACCATCCTCCAAGGCTAAATACTCATCATCGACCGATAGTGAACAAGTACCGTGAGGGAAAGGCGAAAAGAACCCCGGGAGGGGAGTGAAATAGATCCTGAAACCGCATGCTTACAAAAAGTCGGAGCCTCGCAAGGGGTGACGGCGTACCTTTTGTATAATGGGTCAGCGACTTACATTCAGTGGCAAGCTTAACCGAATAGGGGAGGCGCAGGGAAACCGAGTCCGAACAGGGCGAATCAGTCGCTGGGTGTAGACCCGAAACCAAGTGATCTATCCATGGCCAGGATGAAGGTGCCGTAACAGGTACTGGAGGTCCGAACCCACTGGTGTTGCAAAACCAGGGGATGAGCTGTGGATAGGGGTGAAAGGCTAAACAAACTTGGAAATAGCTGGTTCTCTCCGAAAACTATTTAGGTAGTGCCTCAAGTATTACCGACGGGGGTAGAGCACTGTTTAGGCTAGGGGGTCATGGCGACTTACCAAACCTAGGCAAACTCCGAATACCGTTGAGTACAGCTTGGGAGACAGAGCACCGGGTGCTAACGTCCGGACTCAAGAGGGAAACAACCCAGACCGCCAGCTAAGGTCCCTAAAATTGGCTAAGTGGGAAACGAAGTGGGAAGGCTAAAACAGTCAGGATGTTGGCTTAGAAGCAGCCATCATTTAAAGAAAGCGTAATAGCTCACTGATCGAGTCGTCCTGCGCGGAAGATGTAACGGGGCTCAAGCCAGTTACCGAAGCTGCGGATGCACAGCAATGTGCGTGGTAGGAGAGCGTTCTGTAAGCCTGTGAAGGTGTCTGGTGACGGATGCTGGAGGTATCAGAAGTGCGAATGCTGACATGAGTAGCGTTAAAGCGGGTGAAAAGCCCGCTCGCCGTAAGCGCAAGGTTTCCTACGCAACGTTCATCGGCGTAGGGTAAGTCGGCCCCTAAGGCGAGGCAGAGATGCGTAGCTGATGGGAAGCAGGTCAATATTCCTGCACCGATTACAAGTGCGATGTGGGGACGGATCTTAATAGGTTATCCGGCGGTTGGAAGTGCCGGTTTAGACAGAAGTAGGTGTGCATTAGGCAAATCCGGTGCACGTATGCCGAGGCTGTTGATCGAGCGAGCTTGCTCGCGAAGTAACCGAACGGGGTCCCAGGAAAAGCCACTAAGCTTCAGCTTGTAGTCGACCGTACCGCAAACCGACACTGGTGCGCGAGATGAGTATTCTCAGGCGCTTGAGAGAACTCGGGAGAAGGAACTCGGCAAATTGACACCGTAACTTCGGAAGAAGGTGTGCCCTAGTAGCGTGTAGTGAACAACGAAGCGTGAATGGGTTGCAAAAAATAGGTGGCTGCGACTGTTTACTAAAAACACAGCACTCTGCAAACACGAAAGTGGACGTATAGGGTGTGACGCCTGCCCGGTGCCGGAAGATTAATTGATGGGGTGCAAGCTCTTGATCGAAGTCCCGGTAAACGGCGGCCGTAACTATAACGGTCCTAAGGTAGCGAAATTCCTTGTCGGGTAAGTTCCGACCTGCACGAATGGCGTAACGATGGCCACACTGTCTCCTCCCGAGACTCAGCGAAGTTGAAATGTTTGTGATGATGCAATCTCCCCGCGGAAAGACGGAAAGACCCCATGAACCTTTACTGTAGCTTTGTATTGGACTTTGAACGGATCTGTGTAGGATAGGTGGGAGGCTTTGAAGGGCGGATGCTAGTTCGCCTGGAGCCGACGTTGAAATACCACCCTGGTGCGTTTGAGGTTCTAACCTAGGTCCCTGAATCGGGACTGGGGACAGTGCATGGTAGGCAGTTTGACTGGGGCGGTCTCCTCCCAAAGCGTAACGGAGGAGTTCGAAGGTACGCTAGTTACGGTCGGACATCGTGACGATAGTGCAATGGCATAAGCGTGCTTAACTGCGAGACTGACAAGTCGAGCAGATGCGAAAGCAGGACATAGTGATCCGGTGGTTCTGTATGGAAGGGCCATCGCTCAACGGATAAAAGGTACTCTGGGGATAACAGGCTGATACCGCCCAAGAGTTCATATCGACGGCGGTGTTTGGCACCTCGATGTCGGCTCATCTCATCCTGGGGCTGTAGCCGGTCCCAAGGGTATGGCTGTTCGCCATTTAAAGAGGTACGTGAGCTGGGTTTAAAACGTCGTGAGACAGTTTGGTCCCTATCTTCCGTGGGCGCTGCAGATTTGAGGAAGCCTGCTCCTAGTACGAGAGGACCGGAGTGGACGCACCTCTGGTGTACCGGTTGTCACGCCAGTGGCATTGCCGGGTAGCTATGTGCGGAAGAGATAACCGCTGAAAGCATCTAAGCGGGAAACTCGTTCCAAGATGAGATCTGCCGGGGCCTTGAGCCCCCTGAAGGGTCGTTGAAGACCACAACGTTGATAGGCTGGGTGTGGAAGTGCAGCAATGCATTAAGCTAACCAGTACTAATTGCCCGTGCGGCTTGACCCTATAACTTTGAACACCGCAGCGTGTTCAAGGCAACAATCCACGTCTGTCGTATGACACTCGAGAAGCTGGATACGCAATCAAAACCCGATTCGACTCTGTGAATTCGCTGCGCTGACCCACCGGTCAGCTCAGCAACCCGTTATGCCTGACGACCATAGCAAGTTGGTCCCACTCCTTCCCATCCCGAACAGGACAGTGAAACGACTTCGCGCCGATGATAGTGCAGATCCCTGTGTGAAAGTAGGTCATCGTCAGGCTGTTATTTGAGCAATAACCCCGAATCCGTTTGACACGGGTTCGGGGTTTTTTGCTTTGATGTCAGAATCAATGACCATGACCTTTCCGCCCTACACCCGTGCGCAAGCGTTGCCGCAGATGCTGTCCCAACGTATCGCCATCCTCGATGGCGCAATGGGCACGATGATTCAGCGGTTTCGGCTCGCTGAGGCTCAATATCGCGGTCAAGGCCTGCCGCCTGGCTGGCTACAGGATGATCGGTTTGTGGAGTGGCCCAGCGATGTCAAAGGCAACAACGAATTGTTGAGCTTGACGCGCCCCGACATCATTCAGGGTATTCATGAGAGTTACTTGGCCGCCGGGGCCGATTTGATCGAGACCAACACCTTCGGTGCCACCACCGTCGCCCAAGATGACTATGGCATGGGCGCCTATGCGCATGAAATGAACCTGGCTTCGGCCCGTTTGGCCCGTGCCGCTTGTGATCGCTTCAGCACACCCACGCACCCTCGCTACGTGGCGGGGGCGGTGGGGCCCACGCCCAAGACGGCCAGTATCAGCCCGGATGTGAACGACCCCGGCGCGAGGAACATCACCTTTGATGCGTTGTGTGCGGCCTACGGGGAGCAGGTGTCGGCGCTGCTGGCCGCCGGGGTGGATGTGTTGCTGGTAGAGACGATTTTCGACACGCTCAATGCCAAGGCGGCCTTGTTCGCGATTGAGCAGTGTTTTGAGAGCAGTGGCGAGCGTTTGCCGGTCATCATCAGCGGCACCGTGACCGATGCGTCAGGGCGCATCTTGAGTGGGCAGACCGTCAGTGCTTTCTGGGCGAGTGTCAGGCACGCACGGCCTTTGGCCGTCGGTTTGAACTGCGCACTGGGGGCCGCGCTGATGAAGCCCTATCTGCAAGAGTTGGCAAAGATTGCCGAAGGCACTTTCATCAGCTGCTATCCGAACGCGGGTTTGCCCAATCCCATGAGCGACACGGGGTTTGACGAAACGCCGGCCGACACGTCTCGCTTGTTGCACGGTTTTGCTGCCGAAGGCCTGGTCAACCTGCTGGGGGGCTGTTGCGGCACCACGCCCGACCACATCGCCTCGATCACCCAAACGGTGCAGGGACATGCACCCCGTCCTGTGTTTGCTGCCTATCGCGATTGAGGGCCTGTGACCGGTTCGGGCCGCGTCGATGCGGTGGCAGATTCGTCATATACTGGTTGCAACGCGCCCGCTGGCGGCGTCTATGGCCGCGACGGCGGGACAGTGTGAAGCTTGAGGATCTGCACCTGGAGCACGTGGAGGCGTTGTTGCAAACGTCCGGTCACCCTTTGCCTTCCCGCCAAGGTTTGTCAGACGCGGCCTATCTCCAGCAGCTGCTCGATGGTCTGTGTGAACTGTCCTCGCGCGATCCCTTGACCGGGGTGGTCAACAGGCGTGCCTTCATGTCGGTGCTGTCGCAGGAAATCGACCGGGTGGCCCGGGTCGGTGAATCCGCCTTGCTGCTGGCGGTGGACATTGACCATTTCAAGCGCATCAACGACACCCACGGGCACTTGGCGGGAGACATGGTGATCCGGGCGGTGGCCCGCACCTTGCAGGCCTGTGTACGGCCCATGGACACCGTGGCGCGTGTGGGCGGCGAGGAGTTCGCGGTGGTGTTGCCGAGTTGCCCCGCGGCTTTCGGCCCTGTGGTGGCTGAGCGCATTCGTGCCGCCGTGGCCGAGACCGAGGTGCGGCACCAGGCGCTGACATTGGGCGTGACGGTCAGCTGTGGTGGGGCCTACGCGCCGCCGTGGGTCCGGTCGTCACTGGAGGCGTGGCTGGAGCGGGCCGACCGTCAACTTTATTTGGCCAAGCAGGCAGGGCGCAACCGGGTCTGCATCGAACCGTCTGTGGTCAGCGACGTGAGTGCCGAAGAAAAGGACCTGCTGTATGCGTGGGCGCAGTCCGACGCGCTTATGATCAACCCCGCCGACGCGAACTGAACGCGGTCCAGCTTTATGAACATCACCCCCCCCGAAACGCCCGTGACCGCCGCTGCAACCGGTGCGGTGCTGCGCCCTGGCAAGGGCAAGGTGATCGCGATCACCAGCGGCAAGGGCGGGGTGGGCAAGACCTTTGTGTCGGCCAACCTGGCGGCGGCCCTGACCCGGCGCGGCCTCAAGGTGCTCGTGCTGGACGCGGATCTGGGGTTGGCCAACCTGGATGTGGTGCTCAATCTGTACCCCAAGTTGACCCTGCACGACGTGTTCACCGGCAAAGCCACGCTGGAAGACGCGATCGTCAAGGCTCCCGGTGGCTTTTCGGTGCTGCTGGCGGGTTCCGGCATGGTGGAGTATTCGCGCCTGACCCCCGAGGTCCGCGACGATTTTCTGCGCCTGATGGGCGACGTGGTGCCGCGCTTTGACGTGGTCTTGCTGGACACGGGCGCGGGCATTTCGGACGTGGTGTTGTTTGCCCTGTCGCTGGCGTCGGAAATCCTGTTGGTGGCCACGCCCGAACCCACGTCCCTGACCGATGCCTACGCGACCATCAAGGTGCTGGCCACGCAGCAGCAGCGGCAGTTGGTACGCATCATCGTCAACCAGGCGCAGCGCCCTGGCGACGGTCGGGCCATCACCACGCAGTTGCAAGCGGTGCTCAACCGTTTTGTGGGGCAGGTGCCTGCTGCGGGGGGGACGACCCGCAACACCGGCATTCGCTTGGTGCATGTGGGCGACATTCCGGTGGACCAGTCGGTCAAAGACGCCGTGATGCGGCGGCAATTGCTGCTGGTGCACACGCCGGGCGCGCCGGCGGCGCTGGCGGTGGCCCAGGTGGCGGGCCGTTTGCTGGACACGGTGATCCAGCCACAAGACCGGCCCTGACGCTGCCTGTCATTCCGGGGTTTGGCGGGACCTCACGGCGTCTGTCCTCGTGCGCCCGCAAAGACAGCACTGCGGGACCGGGTCAGGGCTGACCCTCGGTTGAAACCCTGTGTTCGTCATGGCGGACCCGGTGACACAATGGAAGCGTCCACAGAGACCTCCAGAGGAGTGTGCCATGCTCTACCGATTCAAAACCAAGGCCACGGGCGATGTGGTCATGCTGGAAGCCAACGGCAAGCAGCTGCTGGAAATACTGGGCAAAGACCCCGGTGGCCCAGGCATTGTGCGGGTGGACCAGATGCCGGCGGCCGTCCAGGCCCTGCGCGATGCGGTGTTCGAGGACGAGTGCGAACTGCAGCGCCTGAGGCAGGAGGCCCTGGCCAAAGGCGAGGTGCCCCCAGAGCCCGACCGCGTGACCCTGCGCACCCGGGTGGCGCCGTTCATTGACATGCTGCAGCACGCCATGCGAGAGCAATGTGACGTGGTTTGGGGCGTCTGATTCGGGGACAAAAAAGCCACCGGTTGGCGGGCACCCGGTGGCGATTCGAGTCGGGGCACGGGCCCCGTGATGTCAGTCGGCGTACTGGCCGGCCGCGTCGATGACGGTCTTGAGCTGCGCGATCTGGTTGGCCACAAAGGCTTTGTGACCGGCCGGGGTGGCACGGTTGTCCTTGACCACGATGGCGCCCAACGCCTGCTGTTTCTTGATGAATTCGGGGTCCTTCAGGGCCGCCTGGAGTGCATCGTTGAGCTTCTGGGTGATGGCGGCCGGCGTGCCTTTGGGGGCGTACATGCCGTGCCAAATGGTGAGGTTGAAGTTCTTCAGCCCCATCTCTTGCAGGCTGGGGTAGTCCTTCAGCAGTTTGTGGTCGCTCAACGGCTTGGCGGTGGTGACGGCAAAGGCCTTCACGCGGCCGGCTTCGATCTGGCTGGTGGTGTTGGTGGTCTGGTCGCACATCACGTCCACGGTGCCGGCGATCAGGTCGTTCATGGCCGGGGCGGTGCCGCGGTAGGCGATGGTGGCCATGGATTTGTCCAGTTTGACCGCGTATTGCCACATCAGGCCGCAGATGTGCGAGGCCGAACCCAGACCGGCGTGCGCCAGGTTGAGCTTGCCGCCGTTGGCGCGGATGTAGTTCTCGAAATCGCGGTAGGTGTTGGCCGGCAGCTTGGGGCTGCCCAGCAGCGTCATGGGCACGTCGTTGATCATGCCCAGGTACTCGAAATCTTCCAGCGGCTTGTACTGCAGTTTGCGGTACAGCCCGGCGGTGGCGGCCATGCCGATGTGCCAGACCAGCACGGTGTGGCCGTCGGGGGCGGCGCGGGCCACCTTGGTCGCGCCAATGGTGCCACCGGCGCCAGCGGCGTTGTCGATGACGATGGTGGCATTGCCCAGGTGCTTGCGCATGGATTCGGCCAACTGCCGGGCGACGGTGTCGGTCGGGCCGCCGGCGGCAAAGGGCACCACCACGGTGATGGGCTTGCTGGGGAAGTCTTGGGCGGACACCGCGAAAGCGGCGGTGGCGGCCAGCACAAAGGTCGTCAGTTTCTGCATGCGTGTCTCCTGATGGTAGGAGCCCCATGTTAGAACGTGTGCGGGCCGTGTCCACCCCGGAAATTACGTAGATCGGGGGTCAGTCGTAGCTGCGGGCGTCCTCGATCACCTTGCCGTCGTTGGCCAGGCTGCCGGGGGGCACCAGCACCACCTCGCCGCGCAGTTTGGTGACGTCGCGCACGCTGTGCGCCAGCGCCTGCGTCAGGGCCGCGGCCGCGCTGCTTTGTGGCTGCTCGACTTCCACGTGCAGGGCCATGCGGTCGTCGGCCATCTGCCCCGACACCACCAGCCGCGCCTTCAGCGCTTCGGGGTGGCGGCGCACGATGTCGGCGACCTGCGAGGGATGGACGAACATGCCTTTGACCTTGGTGGTCTGGTCGGCCCGACCGAGCCAGCCTCGGATGCGGGTGTTGCTGCGGCCGCTGGGGCAGGGGCCGGGCAGGACGGCCGAGAGGTCGCCGGTGCCGAAGCGGATCAGGGGGTAGTCGGGGTTGAGCACGCTGACCACGACCTCGCCCACTTCGCCCTCGGCCACGGGGTCGCCGGTGCCGGGGCGCACAATTTCCAGGATCACGTGCTCGTCGAGCACCAGGCCTTCACGGGCCGGGGTTTCGTAGGCGATGAGGCCGGCGTCGGCGGTGGCGTAGCACTGGTAGGCGGCCACGCCGCGTTCGGCGAACCAGTCTCGCAGGCTCGGCGGGCAGGCCTCGCCCGACACCAGGGCCTTGTGCAGCGAGAGGCGGATACCGGTCTGTTCGGCCTTCTCCAGCAGGATGCGCAAAAAGCTGGGCGTACCGGCGTAGGCCTCGGGTTGCAGGTCCTGCACGGCGGCCAGTTGCTGTTCGGTGTTGCCGACGCCGCCCGGCACCACGGTGCAGCCCACGGCGTGGGCGCCGGCTTCCATGATCCAGGCGCCGGGGGTGAGGTGGTAGCTGAAGCAGTTGTGCACCAGGTCGCCGGCGGCAAAGCCGGCGGCTGCCATGGCGCGCCCGGAACGCCAGTAGTCGGCCGCGGCGCCTTCGGGTTCGTAAATGGGGCCGGGCGACTGGAACACCCGGCGCGCCCCGCGCTGGCTCAGCAGCCGGCGCCAGCCGATGGTGGCGAAGCCTCCGAAGGGGTCGCCGCCGGCGGCGCGGGCGGCTTGCTGGCGTTCCAGCAGTTCGTGTTTGCGCAGCACCGGCAGCGTGGCCAGGGCGGCGCGGCTGTTCACGCCGGCGGCGTCCACGCCCGCCAGCAGGCTGGCGTAGGCGGCGCTGTGGCGCTGGGCGTGGGCCACATGGCCGGGCAGGGCCGCCATCAGGGCGGCTTCCCGCTCGGCGGCGGGGCGGGTTTCCAGGGCGTCGAAATGGGCAGACATGGCGGATCTTGCAAAAAGCGTGTGAAGGGGCGAGACCGCGTCAGGCCAGCCAGCGTTTGCGGCGCTTGTAGCTCTTGACGTCCTTGAAGCTCTTGCGCTCGCCACCACCCATGCCGAGGTAGAACTCTTTGACGTCCTCGTTGTTGCGCAGGTCTTCGGCGGCACCGTCCATCATGATCCGGCCGCTCTCCATGATGTAGCCGTAGTCGGCGTACTTCAGCGCCATGTTGGTGTTCTGCTCGGCGATCAGGAAGGTGACCTTTTCCTTCTGGTTCAGGTCCTTGACGATCTCGAAGACCTCCTCGACGATCTGCGGCGCCAAGCCCATGGAGGGTTCGTCGAGCAGCACCACGCTGGGGTTGGTCATGAGGGCGCGGCCGATGGCGCACATCTGCTGTTCGCCGCCCGAGGTGTAGGCGGCCTGCGAGGTGCGGCGGGTTTTGAGCCGGGGGAAGTAGTTGTAGACCTTTTCCAGGTTGGCCGCGATTTCGGTCTGGCTGTCGCGGGTGTAGGCGCCGGTCAGCAGGTTTTCTTCGATGGTGAGGTGGGCGAAGCAGTGGCGGCCTTCCATCACTTGCACCACGCCGCGCTTGACCAGGTCGGCCGGCGACAGGTTTTCGATGCGCTCGCCGCGCAGTTCGATGCTGCCCTTGGTGACCTCGCCCCGCTCGGCCTTGAGCAGGTTGGAGATGGCGCGCAGCGTGGTGGTTTTGCCGGCGCCGTTGCCGCCCAGAATGGCCGCGATCTGGCCTTGCTGGACTTGCAGGGACACGCCCTTGAGCACCAAGATGACGTGGTTGTAGATGACCTCGATGCCGTTGACGTTGAGGACGGTGGGGGGAGTGCTCATGGGTGAATCCTCTGGGTGATGCACGGGGGGACCAAACCGCAGCGCCTTGCGCCAAGGCGCTGGGGTGTGGGGGCTGGCCCCAAGGGGGCCAGCCCGTCCCGCCACCAGAGTGGCGGGACGCAACGCGGTCAGGACTGGCAGTCCGCCGGGGTGCGGCGGGTCAGCTTTTTCTCGGCGGCGTAGCGGTCGGCGGCAGCCTTCACCATGGGCTTGAGGATCTGCTCATCGGCCTGGTACCAATCGCTGCTGAAGTTCCACTTGCTGCCGTCCCAGGTGTGCACGCGGGCCCAGTTGGCGCCCATGTGGTCCTGGCAGCTGGTGGACAGCGGGCGCATCACGCCCTTGAAGCCCAGGCTGTCGAGCTTGGCCTGCGTCAGGTTCAGGTTTTCCAGGCCCCAGCGCACCTGTTCGCCGGTCATGACCTTGCCCTTGCCGAACTTTTCCTGGGCGGCGCGCACGCCTTCCACGGCGAACATGGCGCTCATCAGGCCGCGCATGTAGAGCACCTGGCCCAGTTCCTCTTTCGGACCGGTGCCCTGGCCTTTGGCATGCACCTTGTCAGCGATTTCCTTGACCACGGCCGAGTTGGGCTCGGCGCCGTGCTGCATGGTCACCGCGTTGTAGCCCTTGGCACCCATGCCCACGTCCTTGACGTCGGGTTCGGCGCCGGCCCACCACACGCCGTAGATCTTCTCGCGCGGGTAGCCCGTGGCTTGGGCCTCCTTGAGCAGCGTGGAGTTCATCACGCCCCAGCCCCAGTTGACCACGTAGTCGGGGCGGTCGCGGCGGATCTGCAGCCAGGTGGCTTTCTGTTCCACGCCGGGGTGGGTCACAGGCAGCAGGCTCAGCTGGAAGCCGTGCATGGCGGCACGCTCCTGCATCATCGGGATGGCTTCTTTGCCGAACGGGCTGTCGTGGTAGACCAGCGCGATCTTCTTGCCCTTGAGGTTGGCCGGGCCACCCAGTTTCTTGGCGATGTCCTGCACGATCACGTCGGCGGCCACCCAGTAGGTGCCGGCCAGCGGGAAGTTCCACTTGAACACGCCGCCGTCCTGCGACTCGCTGCGGCCATAGCCGGCGGTGATCAGGGGGATCTTGTCGACCGGGGCCTTTTCGGTCAGCGCGAAGGTGATGCCGGTGGACAGCGGCTGGAACATGGACGCGCCACCGTTTTTGCCCTTGAGGCGTTCGTAGCATTCCACGCCGCGGTCGGTGGCGTAGCCGGTTTCGCATTCCTCGTAGGAAATTTTCACACCGTTGATGCCGCCCCGGGCGTTGGTGAGCTTGAGGTAGTCGACAAAGCCGTTGGCCCAGGGCACCCCGTTGGGGGCGTAGGCGCCGGTGCGGTAGACCAGCACCGGGAAGAACTGCTCTTTGGCTTGGGCGTGCGCGCTGGTGCTGACCAGGGCGCCCGAGAAGGCGCTGGTGGCCACGGCGGCGGCGAGGGCGAGGGAACGAAGCTTCATGGTTGTCTCCTGTGACTGTGTGGTTGAAGCGGGGGCGGGAAAACGGGACTCAGTGCGGGAAAGGCCAGAGGCGCAGCTTTTGCTTGCCAATGCTCCAGAGCTTGGCCAGACCGTGCGGTTCGACGATCAGGAACCACACGATCAGGGCGCCGAAGATCATGAATTCGGTGTGCGAGACGGCGGCGGTGGACACCGACAGGCCGACCAGCGAACCGAGCCAGGGCAGTATCTGGTTCAGGAAGATGGGCAGCACCACGATGAAGGCCGCGCCGAAGAAGCTGCCCATGATGGAGCCCATGCCACCGATGATGACCATGAACAACAGCTGGAAGGAGCGGTCGATGGAGAAGGCGGCCGGCTCCCAGGAGCCCAGGTGGATGAAGCCCCACAGGCCACCGGCCACGCCGATGATGAAGGAACTGACGGCGAAGGCGCTGAGCTTGGCGTACATGGGGCGGATGCCAATGACCGAAGCCGCCACGTCCATGTCGCGGATGGCCATCCACTCGCGGCCGATGGCGCCGCGCACCAGGTTCTTGGCCAGCACGCCGAACACCACCAGGAAGGCCAGGCAAAACAGGTACTTTTCCATCGGGGTGTTGATGGTCCAGCCCAGCACGTTCAGGTTGGACACCGACACCGAGCCCGAGGCGTTGTTGTTGGTGAACCAGCCGATGCGCAGGAAGGCCCAGTCGCAGAAGAACTGCGCCGCCAGCGTGGCCACGGCCAAGTACAGGCCCTTGACCCGCAGGCTGGGGATGCCGAAGACCAGACCCACCAGGGTGGCGAAGAAGCCGCCAGAGAGCAACGCCACGATCAGCGGCATGCCGTCGATGCGGATGTAGGTGTTGTAGGCCATGTAGGCGCCCACCGCCATGAAGGCGCCGGAGCCCAGCGAGATCTGGCCGCAGTAACCCACCAGGATGTTCACCCCCAGCGCCGCCATCGACAGGATGAGGAAGGGGATCAGGATGGCGCGGAACAGGTATTCATCGACCAGCAGGGGGATGCCGATGGCGGCAAACGCGACGATGGCCAGGATGGCCCATTTGTCCTGGGCGATCGGGAAGATCTGCTGATCCGCTCGGTAAGAGGTCTTGAATTGACCGTTTTCACGATAGAACATGGGGTGGACTCCTTACACGCGGTCGATGATTTTTTCGCCGAACAGGCCTTGCGGGCGGAACAGCAGGAACACCAGCGCCAGCATGTAGGCGAACCAGATTTCGATGCCGCCGCCGACCAGCGGGCCGAGGTAGACCTCGGACAGCTTTTCGCCGACGCCGATGATCAGGCCGCCGATGATGGCGCCGGGCACCGAGGTCAGGCCGCCGAGGATGATGACGGGCAGGGCACGCAGGGCCACGGTGGTCAGCGAGAACTGCACGCCGAGCTTGGAGCCCCAGATCATGCCGGCCACCAGCGCGGTGATGCCGGCCACGCACCAGACGATGACCCAGATGCGGTTGAGCGGGATGCCGATGGACTGGGCGGCCTGGTGGTCGTCGGCCACGGCGCGCAGCGCACGGCCGGTGGTGGTCTTCTGGAAGAAGATGCTCAGGGCCGCCACCAGACAGGCCGCCACGACGGCCGCGATCACGTCTTCCTGGTTGACCAGCACGCCGCCTTCAAACAAGCCCTCGAACAGAAAGATCGGGTCCTTAGGCATGCCGATGTCGATCTGGTAGATGTCACTGCCGAAGATGGTCTGGCCCAGGCCGTCGAGGAAGTAGGTGATGCCCAGGGTGGCCATCAGCAGCGTCACGCCTTCCTGGTTGACCAGGTGGCGCAGCACCAGCCGTTCGATGAACCAGGCCAGCACGAACATCAGCAGCCCGGCCAGCGCAAACGCCACCAGGTTGCCCAGCAGCTTGCTCTCAAAGCCCAGCCACTGCGGCACCCACTCCGAAAAGCGCGCCATGGCCAGGGCCGCGAACAGCACCATGGCCCCCTGCGCGAAGTTGAACACGCCCGAGGCCTTGAAGATGAGCACGAAGCCCAGGGCCACCAGGGAATACAGCATGCCGGCCATCAGGCCGCCAAACAGGGTTTCCAGAAAAAATCCCATTTCGAACTCTCTTTCAGTGGCTGGTGCCCAGGTAGGCGCTGATCACGTCTTCGTTCTGGCGCACCTCGTCCGGTGGGCCGTCGCCGATCTTCTTGCCGTAGTCCAGCACCACCACGCGGTCGGAGATGTCCATCACCACCCCCATGTCGTGCTCGATCAGCACGATGGTGGTGCCGAACTCGTCGTTCACGTCGAGGATGAAGCGGCACATGTCCTGCTTTTCCTCGACGTTCATGCCGGCCATGGGTTCGTCGAGCAGCAGCACCTGCGGCTCCATGGCCAGGGCGCGGCCCAGGTCCACCCGCTTTTGCAGGCCGTAGGGCAACTGGCCCACCGGGGTCTTGCGGAAGGCCTGGATTTCCAGGAAGTCGATGATGTGCTCGACCTTCTCGCGGTGCAGTTCCTCCTCGCGTTGGGCCGGGCCCAGGCGCAGCGCCTGCATGAACAGGTTGCTTTTGATGCGCAGGTTGCGGCCTGTCATGATGTTGTCGATCACGCTCATGCCCTTGAACAGCGCCAGGTTCTGGAAGGTGCGGGCGATGCCCATTTCCGCCACCTGCCGGCTGTTCATGTGCTTGAAGGTCTGGCCGCGGAAGGTGATGGAGCCTTCCTGCGGGGCATACACGCCGTTGATGCAGTTGAGCATCGAGCTCTTGCCGGCGCCGTTGGGGCCGATGATGGCGCGGATCTCGTGCTCCTTCACGTTGAAGGAGATGTCGGTCAGGGCCTTGACGCCGCCGAAGCGCAGGCTGATGTTCTGGACGTCGAGGATGACGTCCCCCACTTTCTTGTGTGCCATGGTCTGTGTTTCCGGGGTGCGTGGTGGTCAGGCCGCTTGCTTGACCGGGGCGAAGGTCTTGGCGTCGCTCAGCTTCAGGGTGGCGCTGACCTTGCCGGTGCGGCCGTCTTCGAACTTGACCTGGGTTTCGATGTACTGCTCGGTCTTGCCGCCGTAGAGCGCGTCGATGAGGACGCTGTACTTGTCGGCGATGAAGCCGCGGCGGACCTTGTTGGTGCGGGTCAGTTCGCCGTCGTCGGCGTCCAGTTCCTTGTGCAGCACCAGGAAGCGGCTGACCTGGCTGCCGGCCAGCAGCGCGTCGCGGCTGAGGTCGGCGTTGACCTTTTCCACGCATTCCCGGATCAGTTCGTACACCTCGGGCTTCTGCGCCAGGTCGGTGTAGCCGGCGTAGGGCAGGTTGCGGCGCTCGGCCCAGTTGCCCACGGCGTCGAAGTCGATGTTGATCATGACGCAGACCTGGTCGCGCTGGTCGCCATAGGCCACCACCTCCTTGATGTGCGAGAAGAACTTGAGCTTGTTCTCCACGTACTTGGGCGCGAACATGGCGCCGTCGTTGGCGCCGCCCTTGATGCGGCCCACGTCTTTCACGCGGTCGATGATCTTGAGGTGGCCGGAGGCGTCGAGGAAGCCGGCGTCGCTGGTGTGGTACCAGCCGTCGGCGGTCAGCACCTCTTCGGTGGCCTTGGGGTTCTTGTAATACTCTTTCAGCAGGCCGGGCGACTTGACCAGGATCTCGCCGTTGTCCGCCAGTTTGATTTCCACGCCCTCACACGGCACGCCGACGGTGTCGGCACGGGCCTCGTGGTCGGGCTGCAGGCAGACGAACACGGCGGTTTCGGTGGAGCCGTAGAGCTGCTTGAGGTTGATGCCGATGGAGCGGTAGAAGCTGAACAGGTCGGGGCCGATGGCCTCGCCGGCGGTGTAGGCCACCCGCACCCGCGAAAAGCCCAGGGTGTTGCGCAGCGGGCCGTAAACACACAGGTTGCCCAGGGCGTACTTCAGGCGGTCGAACAACCCGACCGGCTTGCCGTCCATCAGGTCCGGGCCGACCCGGCGCGCCACGTCCATGAAGGCGTGGAACATCTTGCGCTTGAGGGCGCCGGCGTCTTCCATGCGGATCATCACGCTGGTCAGCAGGCCCTCGAACACCCGCGGCGGGGCGAAGTAGTAGGTCGGGCCGATTTCCTTGAGGTCGATGGTGACGGTGCTGCCCGACTCGGGGCAGTTGACCACGTAACCGCAGGCCAGCCACTGGGCGTAGCTGAAGATGTTCTGGCCGATCCAGGCCGGCGGCAGGTAGGCCAGCACCTCGTCGTTGGGGCCCAGCTTGTCGAACTTGGCGCCCACGGCGGCGCGGTTCAGCAGCGAGTAGTGGGTGTGCACCACGCCCTTGGGGTTGCCGGTGGTGCCGGACGTGAAGAACATGGCGGCCACGTCGTCGGGCTGGGCCAGGTCGATCTGTTCCTGGAAAAAGTCCGGGTGCTCTTCGGTGAACACGCGCCCGGCGGCGACCACTTCCATCAGCCCGGCCAGGCCGGGTTCGTCGTAGTTGCGCAGGCCGCGCGGGTCGTCGAACAGGATGTGTTCCAGCTGCGGGCACTGCTCGCGGATTTCGAGCATCTTGTCCACCTGCTCCTGGTCTTCCACCACCGCAAAGCGCACCTCGGCGTTGTTGATGGGGAAGACGCATTCGGGCGCGACCGCGTCCTGGTACAGCGGCACCGGAATGGCCCCCAGCGCCTGGGTGGCCAGCATGGTGGCGTAGAGGTTGGGGCGGTTGGCGCCGATGACCACCAGGTGTTCGCCACGGCGCAGGCCCAGCTGGTGCAGGCCACCGGCGATGTGCTGCACCCGCTCGGCCAGGTGGCGCCAATCGGTGGTTTGCCAGATGCCGTATTCCTTCTCCCGCAGGGCGGGGGCCTGGGGCCGCTGGGTGGCGTGCTGCAACAGCAGCCGGGGGAACGTGGTACGCATGAAATCTCCTCTGCCTGGTGGGGTGCACGACCTGTCACACGTTGGACACGCACCTTCGACTGGCACGGACTGTACGCCTGAACTTTGACGTCATGTTGTCATTGCGACGACAATCTGGGGTTCGCCCCAGCTAGGACTTTCCCTAGGGTGCCCGGCCAGTCCCGGGTTTTGCCCCACCATTTCCGCATGACCAGCAAGTTGGCTTTGCGCGATCGCGCCCGGGCGCTGACGCCCGAGGAGTTGACCGAAATTCCCTGGATGGGCCTGCTCACCCCGGCCGAGCAGGCACACGCCCAGGCGTCACTGGTGGTGTCGCAGGTGGAGCCGGGCGACCACATCTGCCGCGTCGGACGCGCGGTCACCTACTGGTTCGGGCTGGTCGATGGCTTGCTGAAAATGAGCAACGACGACCGCACCGGGCCGCTGATCACCTTCACCGGCATTGCCCCGGGCGGCTGGTTCGGCGAGGGCACTGCGCTCAAGCGCGAGATCTACCGCTACAACGTGCTGGCGCTGCGCAAAAGCCTGGTCGCCGGCCTGCCGGTAGACACCTTCCACTGGCTGCTGGACAACTCCATCGGCTTCAACCGCTTCGTCATGCGCCAGCTCAACGAACGGCTGGGCCAGTTCATCGCGGCGCGCGAGATCGACCGCATCACCGACCCCGACGTGCGCGTGGCGCGCAGCGTGGCCAACCTGTTCCACCCCGGCCTGTTCCCGGGGGTGGGGCAGGTGCTGCGCATCACCCAGCAGGAGCTGGCCTACCTGGTGGGCCTGTCGCGGCAGCGGGTGAACGAGGCGCTGGCGTCGCTGCAGCAGGCCGGGGTGATCGCGGTGGAGTACGGCGGTCTGCGCGTGCTCGACCTGGGGGCGTTGCAGCGCACCGGCCTGCCGCCCCGGGGCTGAGGGCGGGGGCGGTCCGCCCGCGGCGGCACGGTGCGACAATTTGTCTTTGCCCGACCCGTTTGCCCGAGATGACCAAAACCCTGTCGCTGCCCCCCCGGACCCCTGCCGCGCCGGCCCCCGAGCGGGGCCGGCCCCGTGCCCCGGTGCGGCCGGCCGCTGGCGCGGTGGGGCGCCGCCCGCCGGCTCCGCCCCTCAGCGAGCGCCCGGCCCGTGCCGCCGCTCCTGCGCCCCGGCCCGCGCCTGCCCGCAACGCGGCCGCGGGCGAAGGGGTGCGGCTGAACAAGCGCCTGGCCGAGCTGGGCCATTGTTCGCGCCGCGAGGCCGACGACTGGATCGCCCGTGGCTGGGTCAAGGTCAACGGGCAGGTGGCGCAGATGGGCCAGACCGTCGCCGCGACCGACCGCATCGAGGTGGCGCCGCAGGCCGCCGCGCAGCAGGGGGCGCGTGTCACCATCCTGCTGCACAAGCCGGTGGGCTACGTCAGCGGCCTGCCCGAGGACGGCCACCAGAGCGCGGCGGTGCTGGTGCAGCCCGGCACCCGCTGGCGCGAAGACCGGGCCCCGCGCCGCTTCGAGGCGGGGCACACCCGCGGCCTGGCGCCGGCGGGGCGGCTGGACATCGACTCCACCGGCCTGCTGGTGCTGACCCAGGACGGCCGGGTGGCCAAGGCGCTGATCGGCGAGGACTCCGGCGTCGAAAAAGAGTACCTGGTGCGTGTGCACTGGGCGCCCCACGGCCCCAGGGGGGCCGGCGTGGTGGCGCAGGACGTGCAGTCGCACTGCCCGCCCGAGGCGCTGCAGCGCCTGCGCCACGGCCTGAGCCTGGACGGCCAGCCGCTCAAACCCGCGCAGGTGGACTGGCAAAACCCCGAGCAGCTGCGCTTTGTGCTGCGCGAAGGCAAGAAGCGCCAGATCCGCCGCATGTGCGAACAGGTGGGCCTGCACGTGGTGGGCTTGAAGCGCGTCCGCATCGGGCGGGTGGTGTTGGGCAACCTGCCCATGGGGCAGTGGCGCTACCTGGGGCCGCACGAGGCGTTCTGACGCGGCGCCCCACCCCCTTGAAGCACCGGACGCCGCCCCCACCTGTGCCCGTTGTGTCCGCTCGGTTCGCGCACGCCGCGGGCCGGCACCGCGGCTTTTTCCTTCTGTCTTGACCTTTGTGCCCACCATGAGCAAACACCACGCATTCCAGGCCGAAGTGGCCCAGCTGCTGCACCTCGTCACCCACTCGCTGTACTCCAACCAGGAAATCTTCCTGCGCGAGCTGGTGTCCAACGCCTCCGACGCCTGCGACAAGCTGCGCTTCGAAGCCCTGAACAACGCCGGTTTGTACGAAGACGCGCCCAACCTCGAAGTGCGTGTGGCGTTCGACAAAGACGCCAAGACCCTGACCATCACCGACAACGGCATCGGCATGAGCGAGCAGGAGGCGATCGACCACCTGGGCACCATCGCCAAGAGCGGCACCAAAGATTTCATGAGCCGCCTGAGCGGCGACCAGAAGAAGGACGCGCAGCTGATCGGCCAGTTCGGCGTGGGCTTCTATTCCGGCTTCATCGTGGCCGACAAGATCACCGTCGAAAGCCGCCGCGCCGGGCTCAAGGCCGAAGAAGGCGTGCGTTGGGTCAGCGGCGGTTCGGGCGACTTCGAGACCGAAACCATCACCCGCGCCGCGCGCGGCACCAGCGTCATCCTGCACCTGCGCGACGACGCGACCGAGTACCTCAACCGCTGGAAGCTCAAGCAGATCATCGGCAAGTACTCCGACCACATCAGCCTGCCCATCCTGATGCAGAAGGAGGAGTGGGACCAGGACAAGTCCGAGTACGTGCTGCAGGACGAGTGGGAAGCGGTCAACAGCGCCAGTGCCCTGTGGACGCGCGCCAAAAAAGACATTTCCGACGAGCAGTACACCGACTTCTACAAGAACATCAGCTACGACACCGAGGCCCCGCTGGCCTGGAGCCACAACCGGGTGGAGGGCAGCACCGAGTACACCCAGCTGCTCTACATCCCGGCCAAGGCGCCGCAAGACCTGTGGAACCGCGACAAGAAAGCGGGCGTCAAGCTCTACGTCAAGCGCGTGTTCATCATGGACGAGGCCGAGGCGCTGATGCCCACCTACCTGCGCTGGGTCAAGGGCGTGATCGATTCCGCCGACCTGCCGCTGAACGTGAGCCGCGAACTGCTGCAGGAAAGCCGCGACGTGAAGGCCATCCGCGAGGGCAACACCCGCCGCGTGCTGGCCATGCTGGAAGACCTGGCCAAGAAGGACCGGCTGCCCACCGAAGGCGCCGACGGCGTGACCGACGTCCTGAGCGCCGAAGAACAAGCCGAGGCCGAGCGCATGGCCGGCAAGTACAGCGCCTTCTACGCCGAATTCGGTGCGGTGCTGAAAGAGGGCCTGGGCGAAGACTTCGGCAACCGCGACCGGCTGGCTAAGCTGCTGCGCTTCGCCTCGACCCAGAGCGACGCCGTGGCGGTGGGCTTGGCCGACTACAAGGCGCGCATGAAAGAGGGCCAGGAGGCCATCTACTACATCACCGCCGACACCCTGGCCGCCGCCAAGAGCAGCCCGCAGCTGGAGGTGTTCAAGAAGAAGGGCATCGAAGTGCTGCTGATGACCGACCGCGTGGACGAATGGGCGCTGTCCTTCCTGCACGCCTTCGACGGCACGCCGCTGCAATCGGTGGCCAAGGGCGGCGTGGACCTGGGCAAGCTGCAAGACGAAGAGGAAAAGAAAGCCGCCGAGCAGGCCGCCGAAACCTTCAAGCCGGTGTTGAACAAGCTCAAGGCGGCTTTGCAGGACAAGGCCCAGGACGTGCGCGTGACCACCCGCCTGGTGGACTCGCCCGCCTGTTTGGTGTCCGACGACCACGGCATGAGCACCCAACTGGCGCGCATGCTCAAGCAGGCCGGCCAGGCCGTGCCCGACATGAAGCCCATCCTGGAGGTGAACGCCGACCACGCGCTGGTGAAAAAGCTCGACGGCTCGGCGCATTTCGACGACCTGGCCCACATCCTGTTCGACCAGGCCCTGCTGGCCGAAGGTGGCCTGCCGGAAGACCCGGCCGCCTACGTCAAGCGGGTCAACGCCTTGCTGGTCTGAAGATCCAGGGGCGGTCGCTGAACGGCCGCCCCGCCGCCACGGCCTTGGGGCCTGCGCTCACTCCAGCGTGGCGGCGAATTCGATGATGGCGCGGTGGTCCGGCGGCAGCACGGTGTAGGGGATGCCCTCGCGGTGGAGCACGCCGCGGATGCCATGGTCCACGGCCTGCGCCTGGGCCTCGTCCTGGAAACGGCCGCTGCGCACGTATTTTTTGTCGGGGTCGCGCTGGACCAGCACGTTGACGTTGTTGAACTGCTTGTACCAGGCCAGGATCTGCTGGCGGGTTTTTTCCACGTCGCAGACGTTGTCGGGGTAGCTGGCGTTGTAGTACAGCAGCTGCGGCAGGGCGCCTTCGGTCACCAGGAACTGCACCTGGCCGTCCAGCACCTCGATCGCGCGGAACTGCTGCAGCGCGATGCCGTACTGGTTGCGCAGCGCGTCGAGGTCGCGCTGCCAGACCAGGCTTTTGGCCACGTCGGGCACGGTTTCCACGCTTTTGTGGCGCAGGTGCAGTTTGAGCACAATGGCCGAGGAGTAGAGCGATTTGTCGCAGCCCGGCCCGCCGATGATGTTGATGACCTTGGTGGGGTACAGCCGCAGCTTGTTTTCGGGCAGCTGCGGGGCCACGTAGCCGGCGATGGTGCTCATGGGGCGTCTCCTGGCGCGCAACCGCGCCGCCTCATGCTACCAAAGGATCGGCCCGCATGGCGGCCACCTGGTCCCACAGCAGCCGGGCCTGCTCCTGCCAGTAGGCGTCGCTGCCAAACCAGGGGAAGTGGATGGGGAAGGTCGGGTCGCCCCAGCGCCGCGCCAGCCAGGCGCTGTAGTGCAGCAGGCGCAGGGTGCGCAGCGGCTCGATCAGGGCCAGCTCGCGCCGGTCGAAGTCGCGCAGGGTTTCGTAGCCGTCCAGCAGGGCGCCGAGCTGGCGCTGCTGCTGCCCGCGGTCGCCGCTGAGCAGCATCCACAGATCCTGCACCGCGGGGCCGGTGCGGGCGTCGTCCAGGTCGACGAAGTGCGGGCCCGCGCCGGGCTGGCCGGTGGGCGTCCACAGGATGTTGCCGGGGTGGCAGTCGCCGTGCAGGCGCAGGGTGGCCGCGCCGCTGTCGGCCAGGGCCTGCCCGGCGGCGTCCACGGCGGCGCGCGCGGCAGCCTCCCAGTCGCGCCGGGCCGCGGGCGGCAGCGTGTCGTGGGCCAGCAGCCAGTCCAGCGGCTCCTGGCCGAAGGTGCTGGCGTCCAGGGCCGGGCGCTGGGCGAACGGCGCTTGCGCGCCCACCTGGTGCAGCCGGGCCAGGAAGCGGCCGATCCACTCCAGCACCTCGGGGTCGTCCAGCTCGGGCCGGCGCCCGCCCCGGCGCGGGCTGACGCTGTAGGCAAAGCCGGCGTGGTGGTGCAGGGTGCGGCCGTGCAGCACCCGGGGCGCCACCACCGGCACCTCGGCCGCCACCAGGGCCTGGGCAAAGCGGTGTTCTTCCTCGATCTGGGCGTCGCTCCAGCGGGCCGGGCGGTAGAACTTCAGCACCACCGCGTCGCCGTCTTCCAGGTGGGCCAGGTAGACCCGGTTTTCGTAGGAGCTCAGCGCCATCAGGCGGCCGTCGCCCCACAGGCCGACCGCGGCCAGGGCGTCGAGCACCGCGTCGGGGGTCAGGGCGTGGTAAGGGTGGGCGTCGGCGGCGGTGGTCATGGCGGCATTGTCGCTGCCCTATCATCGCCCCATGTCGAAACACCCACCCACGCCCCGGCCGCGCGCGGGGCGCCCCGCCGAAAAACCCCTGTCCGAGGTGCTGCCCGAATTGCGCCCGGGCCAGTCGGTGGCGCTGCTGCAGGCGCTGCACATCCTGACCCGCGAGGGCAAGCTCAACCAGGACACGCGGCGCAAGCTCAAGCAGGTCAACCACCTGCTGCAGTTCATCGAACCGCTGCTGCAGGAGGCGCTGGACGCGCGCGGCGACGTGACGCTGGTGGACCACGGCGCCGGCAAGTCTTACCTGGGCTTCATGCTGTATGACCTGTTTTTCCAGCCGCGCGCGGTGGGCCAGGTGATCGGGGTGGAAACCCGGGCCGAGCTGGTGGCGCGCTCGCGCGAACTGGCCGAGCGGCTGGGTTTTGCGCGCATGCGCTTCGTCGCCGCCACGGTGCAGGACGCGATGACCGCCACCGACATCCCCGCCATGGTGGACGTGGTGACCGCGCTGCACGCCTGCGACACCGCCACCGACGACGCCATCGCCTTCGGGCTGGCGCGCCAGGCCCGGGCCCTGGTGTTGGTGCCCTGCTGCCAGGCCGAGGTGGCCAGCGTGCTGCGCAAGCACAAGGCGCTGACGCTGGCGCGCACGCCGCTGAGCGAGATCTGGCGCCACCCGCTGCACACGCGCGAGTTCGGCAGCCAGATCACCAACGTGCTGCGCTGCCTGCAGCTGGAGGCCCACGGCTACCAGGTGACGGTGACCGAGCTGGTGGGCTGGGAACATTCGATGAAGAACGAACTGATCCTGGCGCGCAAGGTGGGCCCGGGCAAGGCCAGCGCACGGGCGCGGCTGCAGCAGGTGCTGGACGAGCTGGGGCTGCAGGAACTCCAGCAACGCTTCGGCGTCTGACAAAACTACGCGGGGTGCGGGCCCGGTGCGCCGCCCCCTTTCAGAACAAAGCCCTGGCGTGGCCGGCCCCGCCGCCCGCCCACGACCGGGGCCGCTTTGAGGAGACGCACCCATGGTCACCGACCTGCCCCATTGGATGCCTTCCCTGGCCTGGCCGCTGCTGTTGCTGGCCGCCTGGGTGCTGGGCGAGCAACTGCACGCGCTGTGGCGGGTGCCGCGCGTGTCCAGTTACGTGGCCGCCGGCCTGCTGGCCGGTTTCGTCGGCCAGCCGGCGCTGACCGAGGGCGTGCCCGGCCTGTTCTTTCTGGCCAACACCGCGCTGGCGCTGGTGCTGTTCGAGCTGGGCTACCGCATCCACCTGCGCTGGTTCCGCCACAACCCCTGGGTGCTGGCGGTGGGGGTGGTGGAGTCGGCCGTGACCTTCGGGTTGGTGTACTGGGCCGCCGGCGGGTTCGGGCTGGCCCCCGAGGTGCGGCTCATCGTCGCGGCGCTGGCGATATCGGCCTCGCCCGCGGGCATTGTGCGGGTGGCTAACGAACTGCGCGGCGCCGGCCAGGTGACCGAACGCGTCATGCACCTGTGCGCCATCAACTGCCTGCTGTCGGTGCTGGCTGTCAAGCTGGTGGTGGGGTACTGGCACCTCAGCACCTCGGGCGACTGGGGCGCGGCGGCGCTGGGCAGCGTGTACGCGCTGGTGATTTCGGTGGCCCTGGGCGGCGCGCTCGGGGTGCTGGTGCCCTGGCTGCTGCGGCACCGGCCGGTGGAGGCCGCGCGCGCCACGGCGGTGTTCGCGCTGGCGGTACTGCTGTTGGCCACCGTGTCGCAGGCGCTGATGTTGTCGCCGCTGTTGGCCGCGCTGAGCTTTGGTATCGTCGCCCGCGAGCGCCGGGTGCAGCTCACGCCGGCGCAGCGCAATTTCGGTTCGGCCGGCGAACTGCTGGGCCTGTTCCTGTTCGTCTACGTGGCCACGCTGATCGACTGGCCGGCGGTGCCCGCCACGGTGGGGCTGGCGCTGACGCTGCTGGCGCTGCGGGTGGCGTCCAAGGCGCTGTGCAACCTGGCGGTGGCGCGGCTCAGCGGCATCACCGCGCGCAAGGGCTGGCTCACAGGGCTGGCGCTCACGCCCATGTCGGCCTTCGCCATTTTGTTGCTGGAACAGAGCCGCCTCTACGGCTTTGCCCCGGCCACCGAGGCCTTCGCCGCCATGGCCGCGCTGATGGTGCTGCAGGAACTGCTGGGCCCCTGGGTGACGCAGCGCAGCCTGATGGCGGCGCGCGAAACCCACCTCACCGCCGAGGCCGCGCCGGGCGCAGCGTCGCCCACCCACCGCGCCTGACGGCCACCGGAGCCCCGCATGCCACTGGAAACCTTCAAGGCCTCCGACGCCCTCACCCTGGGGGTGGAGCTGGAGCTGCAACTCGTCAACACCTACGACCACGACCTCTCCAGCAGCGCCGACGACCTGCTGGAACTGCTGCGGCGCCAGCCCTTCCCCGGCGTGGTCACGCCGGAGATGACGCAAAGCATGATCGAGGTGGCCACCGGCATCCACACCGCACACGGGCCGCTGCTGGCGCAGCTGCGCGAGATCCGCGACACCCTGGTGCACGCCGGCGACCGGCTCAACATCGAACTGGCCGGCGGCGGCACCCACCCGTTCCAGCGCTGGTTCGAGCAGCGCATCTTTGCCAAGCCGCGCTTCCAGCAGCTGTCGGGCCTGTACGGCTACCTGGCCAAGCAGTTCACCGTGTTCGGCCAGCACGTGCACGTGGGCTGCGGTTCGCCCGACGAGGCCTTGTTCCTCTTGCACGCGCTCAACCGCTACGTGCCGCACTTCATCGCGCTGTCGGCGTCGTCGCCGTTTTCGCAGGGGGTGGACACGCTGTTCGACTCGGCCCGGCTGAACTCGGTGTTCGCCTTTCCCTTGAGCGGGCGCGCGCCCTTTGTGCTGAGCTGGGACGAATTCGCCCACGGCTACTTCACCAAGATGGAGAGCACCGGCGTGGTCCAGTCCATGAAGGACTTTTACTGGGACATCCGGCCCAAGCCCGAGTACGGCACCATCGAACTGCGGGTGTGCGACACGCCGCTGACGGTGGAGCGCGCCGCCGCGCTGGCCTGCTACCTGCAGGCGCTGTGCCGCCACCTGCTGGAGCGCAACGAGCCGCCGCCCGAGGAGGACGACTACCTCGTGTACACCTACAACCGCTTCCAGGCCTGCCGTTTCGGGCTGGACGGCACCATGGTCCACCCGAAAACCCGCCAGCAGATCGGCATCCGCGAGGACATCCTGGCCACGCTGCGGCAGTTGGGCCCGCACGCCGACGCGCTGGACTCGCACGCGGCGCTGGACGAGGTGGAGCGTGCCTGCGTCCGCGACGGCAACCACGCCAGCTACCTGCGCCGCTGCTTTGCCGACAGCGGCAGCGTGCAGGGCGTGGTGCAGGCGGCGGTGCAGGCCCTGCGCCGGCCGTGCTAACCTGCGCTTTTGCCCACAACGACACGGAGACACCCCCCATGCCCGGCCTGCTGCCCCAGATCGATCCCGACGGTTTGCTCGAATTCTCGGTGGTCTACACCGACCGCGCGCTCAACCACATGTCGCAGCGCTTCCAGGGGGTGATGCGGGACATTTCCGCCATCCTCAAAGACGTGTACCAGGCCCATTCGGCGGTGCTGGTGCCGGGCAGTGGCACCTTCGGCATGGAAGCGGTGGCGCGCCAGTTCGCCACCGGGCAGCGGGTGCTCGTCATTCGCAACGGCTGGTTCAGCTACCGCTGGACGCAGATTTTCCAGATGGGCGGCATTCCGTCGCAGGAAACCGTGCTCAAGGCGCGCCGGGTGGACCCGTCCGACCCGCAGTCGCCCTGGGTGCCGTGCCCGATCGACGAGGTGGTCGCCACCATCCACGCCGAAAAGCCGGCACTGGTGTTCGCCCCGCACGTGGAAACCGCGGCCGGCATGATCCTGCCGGACGGTTACCTGAAGGCCGTGGCCGACGCGGTGCACGCCGTGGGCGGCCTGTTCGTGCTGGACTGCATCGCCTCCGGGGCGATGTGGGTGGACATGTGCGCCACCGGCGTGGACGTGCTGGTGAGCGCGCCGCAAAAGGGCTGGAGCGGTTCGCCCGCCTGCGCCATGGTGATGCTGAGCGAGCGGGCGCGCCAGGCCATCGACGGCACCACCAGCACCAGCTTCGCCTGTGACCTGAAGAAGTGGCTGCAGATCATGGAAACCTACGAGGCCGGCGGCCACGCCTACCACACCACCATGCCGACCGACGCGCTGGCGCGCCTGCGTGAGGTGATGCAGGAAACCCGCGCCTACGGTTTCGAGCAGGTGCGCCAGGAGCAGATCGAGCTGGGCGCCCAGGTGCGCGCGCTGTTCGAGCGGCGCGGCATCCGCAGCGTGGCGGCGGCCGGCTTCCAGGCCCCGGGCGTGGTGGTGAGCTACACGTCCGACCCCGACATCCAGAACAGCAAGAAGTTTCTGGCACTGGGCCTGCAGACCGCGGCTGGCGTGCCGCTGCAGTGCGACGAGCCGGCCGGCTGGAGCACTTTCCGCGTCGGCCTGTTCGGCCTGGAAAAGCTGCACCACGTGGACCGCAGCGTGGCGCACCTGGCCGCCGCGCTGGACCAGATGGGCATCACCGAGCCCGTGGCCGCCACGGCCTGATTGGCCTCGCTGAGGCCTGCGGTTGAGGGCCGCTGGCGAGCTCGGCGGGGGCTGGACGGTGGGCGTTTGAGGAGGGCCGCCGGCTGCGGCCTGTGGTCAGCTGGTCAGCGGGCGAACCGCCGGCGCGTGAGCGCCAGCGCCACCCAGAACGCCACCGCGGTGTAGCCCGCCAGCACCGCCAGGTGCCGCCCTGCGTCGGCGGGCCACTGGTCCAGGAACAGCGGGCGCACCAGCAACACCGCGTGCGTCAGCGGCAGCGCGTTCGACAGCCACAGCACCAGTTGTGGCAACTGCTCGCGCGGGAAGAACACGCCGCTGAGGAACATCATGGGCGTGAGGAACAGGGTGAAGTAGTAGGTGAAAAAGTCGTAGCCCTGCGCCAGCGCGTTGAAGATCAGCGCGATGCAACTGAAGGTGATGCCCACCAGCAGCAGCACCGGCCAGGCCACCAGCAGCTTGGGGCTGTGGCTGATGCCCAGCGCCAGCATCACGCCCAGGATGGCGGTGACGGTGAACAGCGATTTGAACGCGGCCCACAGCATTTCGGCCAGCAGCACGTCGTCGAGCGTGACCGGCGCGTTCATGATGCCGTCCCAGGTCTTTTGCACGTGCATGCGCGAAAACGCCGAGTACAGCGCCTCGAAGGTGGCGGCGTTCATGGCGCTCATGCAGATGCTGCCGCTGGCCAGGAACAGGATGTAGGGCACGGCGCGCGCCGCGCCGTCGGGGCCGGCCACCTGCACCTCGCCCACCAGCAGGCCCATGCCGTAGCCAAAGGCCACCAGCCAGATCAGCGGTTCGGCGATGTTGCCGACCAGGCTGGGGATGGCCAGCTTGCGCCAGACCAGCAGGTTGCGCAGGAACACCGGCCAGAAGCGCCGTGAGAGGTGTGGGCGGCGCCAGGGGCTGGGCGTGGCGCAGGCGGGGGTGGCCAGGGCTTCGGGGGCGTGGGGCATGGTGGCGGCAGGGCGAGCGGGTGGGGTGTCGGGGCGGTGGGTGGGGGCGTCGGTGGGCCGTGGCCAGGGCTTCAACCCTCCTCCCGAATCTGGCGGCCGGTGAGCTTGAGGAACAGGTCCTCCAGGTTGGCCGGGCGGTGCAGGGTGCGCAGCGTCGGGTGGTCGGCCAGCGCGGCCAGCAAGGGCTTGGCGTCGTGGGTGTAGAAAAACACGGTTTCGCCGCTCACCTCCACCCGTGCGGCCAGCGCGGACAGCGGTGAAGTGGCCAGGGCCTGCGCCTGGGTGCCGGCACCGCCATAGACCTCCACCACGTCGGGCTCCAGGTGCTGGGCGATCAGTTCGCGCGGGCGGCCCTCCGCGATTTTCTGGCCGTGGTCGATCACCAGCAGCCGGTGGCACAGGCGCTCGGCCTCGTCCATGAAGTGGGTGGTCAGCAGGATGCTTTTGCCCTGTTGCAGCAGTTGCTGCAAGCGCTCCCACATCAGGTGGCGCGCCTGCGGGTCCAGCCCGGTGGTGGGTTCGTCCAGCAACAGCAGTTGCGGGTCGTTGACCAGCGCGCGCGCCAGCGACAGGCGCCGCTTCATGCCGCCCGACAGATCGCCCGGCTTGGCCCGGGCCTTGTGTGCCAGCGCGGCAAAGTCCAGCAGCGCCGGGATGCGCGCCTGCACCGCCGCCTTGGGTAGGCCAAAGTAGCGGCCGAACACCAGCAGGTTTTCGGCGCAGCTGAAGTCGGGGTCCAGCGTGTCCATCTGGCTGACCACCCCCAGCTGCGCCTTGATGGCCTGCGCGTCGGCCGGCATCTGCAGGCCCAGCGCCTCGATGGCGCCGCCGTCGGGTGCGGTTTGGCCCAGGCACATGCGGATGGTGGTGGTCTTGCCGGCGCCGTTGGGCCCGATCAGGCCCAGGCATTCGCCCGGGGCGATGTGGAACGACAGGTCGTTGACCACGGTGGCTTGGCCGTAGCGTTTGGTGAGGTGGCGGGCTTGGAACAGCGGGGTCATGGGGGCATTGTGCCGGGCCGGGGCCGGTCGTGCAGCGACTCGAGGCCGGTGGCCCGGTGGTGCCCGCGGTGTGGCGCAGGCCCCGCCGGTAAAATGCCTGCCTTTGGCCCCAGCTTTTTCCGAGGGACGCCCCCGTGTCTGACCGTTTGGCGGTGCTGCCGCAATACCTGCTGCCCAAGCAGGCCCTGACCTCGCTGGCCGGTGCGCTGGCGCGCCGGCCGCTGGGCGGTTTCACCCGGCGCAACATCCGCAACTTCGTGGCCCGCTACGGCGTGGACATGAGCGAAGCGGCCGAGCCCGACATCGCGCGCTACGCCACCTTCAACGACTTTTTCACCCGCGCCTTGAAGCCCGGCGTGCGCCCCTTCGCCGCCAGCGACCTGCTGTGCCCGGTGGACGGCGCCATCAGCCAGTTCGGGCCCATCGAGCGCGACCAGATCTTCCAAGCCAAGGGCCACCGCTACAGCACCACCGCGCTGGTGGGCGGCGACGCCGCGCTGGCCCAGCGTTTCGACAACGGCAGCTTCGCCACGCTCTACCTCAGCCCCAAGGACTACCACCGCATCCACATGCCCTGCGCCGGCCGGCTCACGCGCATGGTGCACGTGCCGGGCGAGCTGTTTTCGGTCAACCCCACCACCGCGCGCGGCGTGCCGGGCCTGTTTGCCCGCAACGAGCGGGTGGTGTGCGTGTTCGAGGGCGCGCACGGCCCCTTCGTGCTGGTGCTGGTGGGGGCCACCATCGTCGGCAGCATGGCCACGGTGTGGCACGGCGTGGTCAACCCGCCGCGCCCCGGCGTCCCGCGCGACTGGCGCTACGACGACCGCGACATTGCGCTGGCACGTGGCGACGAGATGGGCCGCTTCCTGCTGGGCTCCACCGTGGTGCTGCTGTTCCCGCAGGGCGCCATGCGCTTCCACCCCGACTGGGCGCCGGCCCGCCCCATCCGAATGGGCGAGGCCATGGGCGACTGGCTGGTGCCGCCGGCCTGAGCCGTACCCTGAGCGCCTCTGGGCGGCAGACGCCCGGCGCCGTCCCCCTTTTTTACCGTTTTCTTTGTCCACCGTTTCCAGGAGACCCCGCATGACCACCCTCGGCACCCCGTTGACCCCCCACGCCACCAAAGTCATGCTGCTCGGCTCCGGCGAGCTGGGCAAGGAGGTGCTGATCGCGCTGCAGCGCCTCGGGGTGGAAACCATCGCCGTGGACCGCTACGACCACGCGCCCGGCCAGCAGGTGGCGCACCACGCGCGCACCATCACCATGAGCGATCCGGCGCAGCTCAAGGCGCTGATCGAGGCCGAACAGCCCCACCTGGTCGTGCCCGAAATCGAGGCCATTGCCACGCCCATGCTGCAGGAACTGGAAGCCGCCGGCACCGTGCAGGTGGTGCCCACCGCCCGCGCTGCCCGCCTGACCATGGACCGCGAGGGCATCCGCCGCCTGGCCGCCGAAACGCTGGGCCTGCCCACCAGCCCCTACCAGTTCTGTGATTCGCTGGCCGAGCTGCAGGCCGCCATCGAAGGCGCCGACGGCAAGCCGGGCATCGGCTACCCCTGCATCGTCAAGCCGGTGATGAGCAGCTCCGGCAAGGGCCAGAGCAAGATCGATGGCCCCGCCGATGTGCAAAAGGCCTGGGACTACGCCATGGCCGGCGGCCGCGTCAGCCACGGTCGCGTCATCGTGGAAGGCTTCATCGACTTCGACTACGAAATCACCCAGCTCACCGTGCGCGCCCGCGGCGCCCACAGCCAGGTCGAAACCCATTTCTGCGACCCCATTGGCCACGTGCAGGTGGGCGGCGACTACGTGGAAAGCTGGCAACCCATGCCCATGCACCCCGCGGCGCTGGAGCGTGCGCGCCAGATCGCCAAAACCATCACCGACAACCTGGGTCTGGGCCTCAACGGCGAGCCCGCCGGCCTGGGCCTGTACGGCGTGGAGCTGTTCGTCCAGGGCGAGCAGGTTTGGTTCAGCGAGGTGAGCCCGCGCCCGCACGACACCGGCCTGGTGACGCTGTGCACCCAGCACCAGAGCGAGTTCGAGCTGCACGCCCGCGCCATCCTGGGCCTGCCGGTGGACGCCTCGCTGCGCAACCCCGGCGCCAGTGCCGTGATCTACGGCGGTGTGGACGCGCAAGGCCTGGTGTTCGATGGCGTGGACGAGGCCCTGGCCGTGCCCGGCACCGACCTGCGCCTGTTCGGCAAGCCCGAGAGCTTTGTCAAGCGCCGCATGGGCGTGGCCCTGGCCCGCGCGGCCGATACCGACACAGCCCGCGCCCACGCCAAGCTGGCGGCGTCCAAGGTGCGGCCGCGCGTGGCTTGACCTGCGTCAACCGCCGCGGGCGGTTTTTCACTAGCATCCATGTCAGATCAACCCCCTGACACCGTGCCGTGAATTTTCGCCAGTCCTCCATCCGTGTCCAGATCACCGTGCTGCTCGCGGCGGCGCTGCTGCTGATCGCCCTGGTCGGGGCGGTGGGTTGGGTGGCGCTGCAACAGGTGGGCAGCGTGGTTGGCTTCAGCCAGCGTGTCACCACCCCCCGGCAGATCGCGGCCAACGACCTGATCGACAGCGTGAACGCCCGCGCCATCGGGGCGCGCAACCTGGTCTTGGTGGACACGCCCGAGGCCCGCGAGGCCGAGCGGGTGAAGATCGTGGCGGCACACACCCAGATCCAGGCCCACTTGCAGCGCTTGCGTGACCTGACCGCCACCCACCTGGACCCGCGGGAGGCGGAGTTGCTGCAGGCGGTGTACGCCGCCGAAGCGCTGTATGGCCCGGTGGCCCTGGCCATCACCGACCTGGGCGTGCAGGGGCGCACCGAAGAAGCCATGGCCCGCATCGTGCAGGAGTGCCAGCCCTTGCTGGACCGCCTCACGCGCGCCCTGAACCAGCTGGTGACCTACGAGGACAACGCGGCCGCCACCGACTTTGAGCGCATGCTCCAGACCGACCGCGAGGCCCAGTGGTTCATCGTCGGCATCGGCGGCGCGTCCTTGTTGCTGATGTTGGCGCTGGGCACCTATGTGGCGCGTGGCCTGATCGCCAGCACCGGCCGCACCGTGCAGGCGGTGCGCCAAATGGCCGGCGGTGACCTGACGGTCAACGTGCCGGTGCACGGCCACAGCGAAACCGACCAGGTGCTGCTGGCCGTCAACCAGATGGCGGCCCGCCTGCGCGAGGTGCTGGGCCAGGTGCGCCAGGCCGCCAGCGAGATCGGCACCGCCAGCGCCGAAGTGGCCACCGGCGCCAGCGACCTGTCGATGCGCACTGAGCAAACCGCCTCCAACCTGGAGCAGACCGCGGCCAGCATGGAAGAGCTGACCGCCACGGTGCGGCAGTCCAGCGATTCCGCGCGCCAGGCCAACCAGCTGGCCGGCAATGCCGCCGAGGTGGCGCAGTACGGCGGCGCGGTGGTCGGTCAGGTGGTGGACACCATGACCGAGATCAACCAGAGCAGCCAGAAGATCCACGACATCATCGGCGTGATCGACGGCATCGCCTTCCAGACCAACATCCTGGCGCTGAACGCGGCGGTGGAGGCCGCCCGCGCCGGCGAGCAGGGCCGGGGCTTTGCCGTGGTGGCCGGCGAGGTGCGCAGCCTGGCCCAGCGCAGTGCCGAGGCGGCCAAGGAGATCAAGCAGCTCATCAGCGACTCGGTGGCCAAGGTCGAAGGCGGCACCCTGCTGGTGCGCGAGGCCGGCACCACCATCGCCGACGTGGTGGACAACGCGCGCCGGGTCAACGACATCGTGGCCGAGATGATGGCCGCCAGCCAGGAGCAGGCCGAGGGCATTGGCCAGGTCAACACCGCGGTCAGCCAGCTCGACCAGATGACCCAGCAGAATGCGGCGCTGGTGGAACAGTCCGCCGCGGCCGCCGAGAGCCTGCAGGAACAGGCGCGCCGCCTGGTGGCGGCGGTGGGCGTGTTCGACATCGGCGGTGGGCCGGGCGCCACCCGGCCGGCGCCCGGCGCGGTGCGGCGCCTGCCGGCGCGCTGAGTCCGGCCGCCGCGCGCCGCCGTGCCTGGGGCGTCTCAGTGCGTGGTGTGCGGCCAGCTCACTGGAACGCCACCTCGGCAAAGCTGCGCAGCTTGCGGCTGTGCAGCTGGTCCACCCCGGCGGCGCGCAGCCGCTCCACCGCGCGGATGCCGATGCGCAGGTGCTGGTCCACCCGTTCGCGGTAGAAGGCGTTGGCCATGCCGGGCAGCTTGATCTCGCCGTGCAGCGGCTTGTCGCTCACGCACAGCAGGGTGCCGTAGGGCACCCGGAAGCGGAAGCCGTTGGCCGC
>NZ_JAAQQT010000619.1:0-32500 GCF_011742065.1 Aquabacterium sp. A08 | reverse complement strand
GGAGGTGGCAAATGACCTTTGATCCGGAGATTTCTGAATGGGGAAACCCACCCGCGAGGGTATCGCACACTGAATACATAGGTGTGCGAGGCGAACCGAGTGAACTGAAACATCTAAGTAGCTCGAGGAAAAGACATCAACCGAGATTCCGAAAGTAGTGGCGAGCGAAATCGGAAGAGCCTGCTAGTGATAGCACAAGACTTAACAGAACGGCATGGAAAGGCCGACCACAGTGGGTGATAGTCCCGTATGTGAAAAGACCTGTGTGGTACTGAGCTAGCGAAAAGTAGGGCGGGACACGTGTAATCCTGTCTGAATATGGGGGGACCATCCTCCAAGGCTAAATACTCATCATCGACCGATAGTGAACAAGTACCGTGAGGGAAAGGCGAAAAGAACCCCGGGAGGGGAGTGAAATAGATCCTGAAACCGCATGCTTACAAAAAGTCGGAGCCTCGCAAGGGGTGACGGCGTACCTTTTGTATAATGGGTCAGCGACTTACATTCAGTGGCAAGCTTAACCGAATAGGGGAGGCGCAGGGAAACCGAGTCCGAACAGGGCGAATCAGTCGCTGGGTGTAGACCCGAAACCAAGTGATCTATCCATGGCCAGGATGAAGGTGCCGTAACAGGTACTGGAGGTCCGAACCCACTGGTGTTGCAAAACCAGGGGATGAGCTGTGGATAGGGGTGAAAGGCTAAACAAACTTGGAAATAGCTGGTTCTCTCCGAAAACTATTTAGGTAGTGCCTCAAGTATTACCGACGGGGGTAGAGCACTGTTTAGGCTAGGGGGTCATGGCGACTTACCAAACCTAGGCAAACTCCGAATACCGTTGAGTACAGCTTGGGAGACAGAGCACCGGGTGCTAACGTCCGGACTCAAGAGGGAAACAACCCAGACCGCCAGCTAAGGTCCCTAAAATTGGCTAAGTGGGAAACGAAGTGGGAAGGCTAAAACAGTCAGGATGTTGGCTTAGAAGCAGCCATCATTTAAAGAAAGCGTAATAGCTCACTGATCGAGTCGTCCTGCGCGGAAGATGTAACGGGGCTCAAGCCAGTTACCGAAGCTGCGGATGCACAGCAATGTGCGTGGTAGGAGAGCGTTCTGTAAGCCTGTGAAGGTGTCTGGTGACGGATGCTGGAGGTATCAGAAGTGCGAATGCTGACATGAGTAGCGTTAAAGCGGGTGAAAAGCCCGCTCGCCGTAAGCGCAAGGTTTCCTACGCAACGTTCATCGGCGTAGGGTAAGTCGGCCCCTAAGGCGAGGCAGAGATGCGTAGCTGATGGGAAGCAGGTCAATATTCCTGCACCGATTACAAGTGCGATGTGGGGACGGATCTTAATAGGTTATCCGGCGGTTGGAAGTGCCGGTTTAGACAGAAGTAGGTGTGCATTAGGCAAATCCGGTGCACGTATGCCGAGGCTGTTGATCGAGCGAGCTTGCTCGCGAAGTAACCGAACGGGGTCCCAGGAAAAGCCACTAAGCTTCAGCTTGTAGTCGACCGTACCGCAAACCGACACTGGTGCGCGAGATGAGTATTCTCAGGCGCTTGAGAGAACTCGGGAGAAGGAACTCGGCAAATTGACACCGTAACTTCGGAAGAAGGTGTGCCCTAGTAGCGTGTAGTGAACAACGAAGCGTGAATGGGTTGCAAAAAATAGGTGGCTGCGACTGTTTACTAAAAACACAGCACTCTGCAAACACGAAAGTGGACGTATAGGGTGTGACGCCTGCCCGGTGCCGGAAGATTAATTGATGGGGTGCAAGCTCTTGATCGAAGTCCCGGTAAACGGCGGCCGTAACTATAACGGTCCTAAGGTAGCGAAATTCCTTGTCGGGTAAGTTCCGACCTGCACGAATGGCGTAACGATGGCCACACTGTCTCCTCCCGAGACTCAGCGAAGTTGAAATGTTTGTGATGATGCAATCTCCCCGCGGAAAGACGGAAAGACCCCATGAACCTTTACTGTAGCTTTGTATTGGACTTTGAACGGATCTGTGTAGGATAGGTGGGAGGCTTTGAAGGGCGGATGCTAGTTCGCCTGGAGCCGACGTTGAAATACCACCCTGGTGCGTTTGAGGTTCTAACCTAGGTCCCTGAATCGGGACTGGGGACAGTGCATGGTAGGCAGTTTGACTGGGGCGGTCTCCTCCCAAAGCGTAACGGAGGAGTTCGAAGGTACGCTAGTTACGGTCGGACATCGTGACGATAGTGCAATGGCATAAGCGTGCTTAACTGCGAGACTGACAAGTCGAGCAGATGCGAAAGCAGGACATAGTGATCCGGTGGTTCTGTATGGAAGGGCCATCGCTCAACGGATAAAAGGTACTCTGGGGATAACAGGCTGATACCGCCCAAGAGTTCATATCGACGGCGGTGTTTGGCACCTCGATGTCGGCTCATCTCATCCTGGGGCTGTAGCCGGTCCCAAGGGTATGGCTGTTCGCCATTTAAAGAGGTACGTGAGCTGGGTTTAAAACGTCGTGAGACAGTTTGGTCCCTATCTTCCGTGGGCGCTGCAGATTTGAGGAAGCCTGCTCCTAGTACGAGAGGACCGGAGTGGACGCACCTCTGGTGTACCGGTTGTCACGCCAGTGGCATTGCCGGGTAGCTATGTGCGGAAGAGATAACCGCTGAAAGCATCTAAGCGGGAAACTCGTTCCAAGATGAGATCTGCCGGGGCCTTGAGCCCCCTGAAGGGTCGTTGAAGACCACAACGTTGATAGGCTGGGTGTGGAAGTGCAGCAATGCATTAAGCTAACCAGTACTAATTGCCCGTGCGGCTTGACCCTATAACTTTGAACACCGCAGCGTGTTCAAGGCAACAATCCACGTCTGTCGTATGACACTCGAGAAGCTGGATACGCAATCAAAACCCGATTCGACTCTGTGAATTCGCTGCGCTGACCCACCGGTCAGCTCAGCAACCCGTTATGCCTGACGACCATAGCAAGTTGGTCCCACTCCTTCCCATCCCGAACAGGACAGTGAAACGACTTCGCGCCGATGATAGTGCAGATCCCTGTGTGAAAGTAGGTCATCGTCAGGCTGTTATTTGAGCAATAACCCCGAATCCGTTTGACACGGGTCCGGGGTTTTTTGCTTTAATGTCAGAATCGATGCCATGACTTTTCCGTCTTATACCCGCGCTCAAGCGTTGCCTGTGTTGTTGTCCGAGCGCATCGTTATTCTTGACGGTGCGATGGGTACAATGATTCAGCGGTTCCGGCTTGGTGAAGCGCAGTACCGCGGTCAAGGGTTGCCGTCCGGTTGGACCGTGGATGAGCGGTTTGTGGACTGGGCGAGTGATGTCAAAGGCAATAACGAACTGCTGAGCCTGACGCGCCCCGATGTTATTCAGAGCATCCATGAAGGTTACCTGGCTGCGGGTGCCGATCTGATTGAAACCAACACCTTTGGTGCGACGTCGGTGGCGCAAGACGATTACGGCATGGCTGGCTTTGCCCGCGAAATGAATCTGGCCTCTGCCCAGTTGGCACGTGCCGCCTGTGATCGTTACAGCACTGTGCAGCATCCCCGTTACGTGGCCGGGGCCGTGGGGCCGACGCCAAAGACCGCCAGCATCAGTCCCGATGTGAACGATCCAGGGGCCCGAAACATCACGTTCGACATGTTGTGCGCGGCATACGCGGAGCAGGTGTCTGCTTTGCTGGAAGGTGGCGTCGACGTGCTGCTGGTGGAGACGATTTTCGATACCCTGAATGCCAAGGCGGCGTTGTTTGCCATCGAGCAATGCTTTGAGGCGACGGGTGAGCGGCTGCCTGTCATCATCAGTGGTACCGTCACGGATGCGTCGGGGCGCATCTTGAGTGGGCAGACTGTCAGCGCCTTCTGGGCGAGCGTGAGGCACGCACACCCCCTGGCGGTGGGCTTGAATTGTGCCCTCGGCGCCGCGCTGATGAAGCCCTACTTGCAGGAATTGTCGAAAATTGCGAAAGGCACCTTCATCAGCTGCTATCCGAACGCTGGCTTGCCTAACCCCATGAGCGACACCGGATTCGACGAAGCCCCCGCCGACACGGCGCGTTTGTTGCACGGTTTTGCCGCTGAGGGGTTGGTGAACCTGCTGGGGGGCTGCTGTGGCACAACCCCTGACCACATCGCTTCGATTGCTCAGACGGTCCGTGGTCACGCGCCGCGAAGCGCTTTTGCGCGCTACCGCGACTGATCGCTTCGCTCGCGTCGGCACCACAAGCCGGGTTGCATTTTCGTCATATACTGACCCAAGAGGCGTCTGTGGGAGGCGCTAAGGGCTGAATTGACGGGGCACTGTGAAGCTGGCGGACTTGCACCTGGGGCATGTGGAGGCGTTGTTGCAAACGTCGGGCCTTTCTTTGCCGCCTCGGACGGTCTCGTCGGAATCGGCGTACTTGCAGCAATTGCTGGATGCCCTTTGTGAGCTCTCTTCCCGCGATTCGCTGACCGGCGTGGCCAACCGCCGTGCCTTTATGTCGGTGCTGGCTCAAGAAATCGACCGGGTGGCCCGGGTCGGTGAATCCGCCTTGCTGCTGGCGGTGGACATTGACCATTTCAAGCGCATCAACGACACCCACGGGCACTTGGCGGGAGACATGGTGATCCGGGCGGTGGCCCGCACCTTGCAGGCCTGTGTACGGCCCATGGACACCGTGGCGCGTGTGGGCGGCGAGGAGTTCGCGGTGGTGTTGCCGAGTTGCCCCGCGGCTTTCGGCCCTGTGGTGGCTGAGCGCATTCGTGCCGCCGTGGCCGAGACCGAGGTGCGGCACCAGGCGCTGACATTGGGCGTGACGGTCAGCTGTGGTGGGGCCTACGCGCCGCCGTGGGTCCGGTCGTCACTGGAGGCGTGGCTGGAGCGGGCCGACCGTCAACTTTATTTGGCCAAGCAGGCAGGGCGCAACCGGGTCTGCATCGAACCGTCTGTGGTCAGCGACGTGAGTGCCGAAGAAAAGGACCTGCTGTATGCGTGGGCGCAGTCCGACGCGCTTATGATCAACCCCGCCGACGCGAACTGAACGCGGTCCAGCTTTATGAACATCACCCCCCCCGAAACGCCCGTGACCGCCGCTGCAACCGGTGCGGTGCTGCGCCCTGGCAAGGGCAAGGTGATCGCGATCACCAGCGGCAAGGGCGGGGTGGGCAAGACCTTTGTGTCGGCCAACCTGGCGGCGGCCCTGACCCGGCGCGGCCTCAAGGTGCTCGTGCTGGACGCGGATCTGGGGTTGGCCAACCTGGATGTGGTGCTCAATCTGTACCCCAAGTTGACCCTGCACGACGTGTTCACCGGCAAAGCCACGCTGGAAGACGCGATCGTCAAGGCTCCCGGTGGCTTTTCGGTGCTGCTGGCGGGTTCCGGCATGGTGGAGTATTCGCGCCTGACCCCCGAGGTCCGCGACGATTTTCTGCGCCTGATGGGCGACGTGGTGCCGCGCTTTGACGTGGTCTTGCTGGACACGGGCGCGGGCATTTCGGACGTGGTGTTGTTTGCCCTGTCGCTGGCGTCGGAAATCCTGTTGGTGGCCACGCCCGAACCCACGTCCCTGACCGATGCCTACGCGACCATCAAGGTGCTGGCCACGCAGCAGCAGCGGCAGTTGGTACGCATCATCGTCAACCAGGCGCAGCGCCCTGGCGACGGTCGGGCCATCACCACGCAGTTGCAAGCGGTGCTCAACCGTTTTGTGGGGCAGGTGCCTGCTGCGGGGGGGACGACCCGCAACACCGGCATTCGCTTGGTGCATGTGGGCGACATTCCGGTGGACCAGTCGGTCAAAGACGCCGTGATGCGGCGGCAATTGCTGCTGGTGCACACGCCGGGCGCGCCGGCGGCGCTGGCGGTGGCCCAGGTGGCGGGCCGTTTGCTGGACACGGTGATCCAGCCACAAGACCGGCCCTGACGCTGCCTGTCATTCCGGGGTTTGGCGGGACCTCACGGCGTCTGTCCTCGTGCGCCCGCAAAGACAGCACTGCGGGACCGGGTCAGGGCTGACCCTCGGTTGAAACCCTGTGTTCGTCATGGCGGACCCGGTGACACAATGGAAGCGTCCACAGAGACCTCCAGAGGAGTGTGCCATGCTCTACCGATTCAAAACCAAGGCCACGGGCGATGTGGTCATGCTGGAAGCCAACGGCAAGCAGCTGCTGGAAATACTGGGCAAAGACCCCGGTGGCCCAGGCATTGTGCGGGTGGACCAGATGCCGGCGGCCGTCCAGGCCCTGCGCGATGCGGTGTTCGAGGACGAGTGCGAACTGCAGCGCCTGAGGCAGGAGGCCCTGGCCAAAGGCGAGGTGCCCCCAGAGCCCGACCGCGTGACCCTGCGCACCCGGGTGGCGCCGTTCATTGACATGCTGCAGCACGCCATGCGAGAGCAATGTGACGTGGTTTGGGGCGTCTGATTCGGGGACAAAAAAGCCACCGGTTGGCGGGCACCCGGTGGCGATTCGAGTCGGGGCACGGGCCCCGTGATGTCAGTCGGCGTACTGGCCGGCCGCGTCGATGACGGTCTTGAGCTGCGCGATCTGGTTGGCCACAAAGGCTTTGTGACCGGCCGGGGTGGCACGGTTGTCCTTGACCACGATGGCGCCCAACGCCTGCTGTTTCTTGATGAATTCGGGGTCCTTCAGGGCCGCCTGGAGTGCATCGTTGAGCTTCTGGGTGATGGCGGCCGGCGTGCCTTTGGGGGCGTACATGCCGTGCCAAATGGTGAGGTTGAAGTTCTTCAGCCCCATCTCTTGCAGGCTGGGGTAGTCCTTCAGCAGTTTGTGGTCGCTCAACGGCTTGGCGGTGGTGACGGCAAAGGCCTTCACGCGGCCGGCTTCGATCTGGCTGGTGGTGTTGGTGGTCTGGTCGCACATCACGTCCACGGTGCCGGCGATCAGGTCGTTCATGGCCGGGGCGGTGCCGCGGTAGGCGATGGTGGCCATGGATTTGTCCAGTTTGACCGCGTATTGCCACATCAGGCCGCAGATGTGCGAGGCCGAACCCAGACCGGCGTGCGCCAGGTTGAGCTTGCCGCCGTTGGCGCGGATGTAGTTCTCGAAATCGCGGTAGGTGTTGGCCGGCAGCTTGGGGCTGCCCAGCAGCGTCATGGGCACGTCGTTGATCATGCCCAGGTACTCGAAATCTTCCAGCGGCTTGTACTGCAGTTTGCGGTACAGCCCGGCGGTGGCGGCCATGCCGATGTGCCAGACCAGCACGGTGTGGCCGTCGGGGGCGGCGCGGGCCACCTTGGTCGCGCCAATGGTGCCACCGGCGCCAGCGGCGTTGTCGATGACGATGGTGGCATTGCCCAGGTGCTTGCGCATGGATTCGGCCAACTGCCGGGCGACGGTGTCGGTCGGGCCGCCGGCGGCAAAGGGCACCACCACGGTGATGGGCTTGCTGGGGAAGTCTTGGGCGGACACCGCGAAAGCGGCGGTGGCGGCCAGCACAAAGGTCGTCAGTTTCTGCATGCGTGTCTCCTGATGGTAGGAGCCCCATGTTAGAACGTGTGCGGGCCGTGTCCACCCCGGAAATTACGTAGATCGGGGGTCAGTCGTAGCTGCGGGCGTCCTCGATCACCTTGCCGTCGTTGGCCAGGCTGCCGGGGGGCACCAGCACCACCTCGCCGCGCAGTTTGGTGACGTCGCGCACGCTGTGCGCCAGCGCCTGCGTCAGGGCCGCGGCCGCGCTGCTTTGTGGCTGCTCGACTTCCACGTGCAGGGCCATGCGGTCGTCGGCCATCTGCCCCGACACCACCAGCCGCGCCTTCAGCGCTTCGGGGTGGCGGCGCACGATGTCGGCGACCTGCGAGGGATGGACGAACATGCCTTTGACCTTGGTGGTCTGGTCGGCCCGACCGAGCCAGCCTCGGATGCGGGTGTTGCTGCGGCCGCTGGGGCAGGGGCCGGGCAGGACGGCCGAGAGGTCGCCGGTGCCGAAGCGGATCAGGGGGTAGTCGGGGTTGAGCACGCTGACCACGACCTCGCCCACTTCGCCCTCGGCCACGGGGTCGCCGGTGCCGGGGCGCACAATTTCCAGGATCACGTGCTCGTCGAGCACCAGGCCTTCACGGGCCGGGGTTTCGTAGGCGATGAGGCCGGCGTCGGCGGTGGCGTAGCACTGGTAGGCGGCCACGCCGCGTTCGGCGAACCAGTCTCGCAGGCTCGGCGGGCAGGCCTCGCCCGACACCAGGGCCTTGTGCAGCGAGAGGCGGATACCGGTCTGTTCGGCCTTCTCCAGCAGGATGCGCAAAAAGCTGGGCGTACCGGCGTAGGCCTCGGGTTGCAGGTCCTGCACGGCGGCCAGTTGCTGTTCGGTGTTGCCGACGCCGCCCGGCACCACGGTGCAGCCCACGGCGTGGGCGCCGGCTTCCATGATCCAGGCGCCGGGGGTGAGGTGGTAGCTGAAGCAGTTGTGCACCAGGTCGCCGGCGGCAAAGCCGGCGGCTGCCATGGCGCGCCCGGAACGCCAGTAGTCGGCCGCGGCGCCTTCGGGTTCGTAAATGGGGCCGGGCGACTGGAACACCCGGCGCGCCCCGCGCTGGCTCAGCAGCCGGCGCCAGCCGATGGTGGCGAAGCCTCCGAAGGGGTCGCCGCCGGCGGCGCGGGCGGCTTGCTGGCGTTCCAGCAGTTCGTGTTTGCGCAGCACCGGCAGCGTGGCCAGGGCGGCGCGGCTGTTCACGCCGGCGGCGTCCACGCCCGCCAGCAGGCTGGCGTAGGCGGCGCTGTGGCGCTGGGCGTGGGCCACATGGCCGGGCAGGGCCGCCATCAGGGCGGCTTCCCGCTCGGCGGCGGGGCGGGTTTCCAGGGCGTCGAAATGGGCAGACATGGCGGATCTTGCAAAAAGCGTGTGAAGGGGCGAGACCGCGTCAGGCCAGCCAGCGTTTGCGGCGCTTGTAGCTCTTGACGTCCTTGAAGCTCTTGCGCTCGCCACCACCCATGCCGAGGTAGAACTCTTTGACGTCCTCGTTGTTGCGCAGGTCTTCGGCGGCACCGTCCATCATGATCCGGCCGCTCTCCATGATGTAGCCGTAGTCGGCGTACTTCAGCGCCATGTTGGTGTTCTGCTCGGCGATCAGGAAGGTGACCTTTTCCTTCTGGTTCAGGTCCTTGACGATCTCGAAGACCTCCTCGACGATCTGCGGCGCCAAGCCCATGGAGGGTTCGTCGAGCAGCACCACGCTGGGGTTGGTCATGAGGGCGCGGCCGATGGCGCACATCTGCTGTTCGCCGCCCGAGGTGTAGGCGGCCTGCGAGGTGCGGCGGGTTTTGAGCCGGGGGAAGTAGTTGTAGACCTTTTCCAGGTTGGCCGCGATTTCGGTCTGGCTGTCGCGGGTGTAGGCGCCGGTCAGCAGGTTTTCTTCGATGGTGAGGTGGGCGAAGCAGTGGCGGCCTTCCATCACTTGCACCACGCCGCGCTTGACCAGGTCGGCCGGCGACAGGTTTTCGATGCGCTCGCCGCGCAGTTCGATGCTGCCCTTGGTGACCTCGCCCCGCTCGGCCTTGAGCAGGTTGGAGATGGCGCGCAGCGTGGTGGTTTTGCCGGCGCCGTTGCCGCCCAGAATGGCCGCGATCTGGCCTTGCTGGACTTGCAGGGACACGCCCTTGAGCACCAAGATGACGTGGTTGTAGATGACCTCGATGCCGTTGACGTTGAGGACGGTGGGGGGAGTGCTCATGGGTGAATCCTCTGGGTGATGCACGGGGGGACCAAACCGCAGCGCCTTGCGCCAAGGCGCTGGGGTGTGGGGGCTGGCCCCAAGGGGGCCAGCCCGTCCCGCCACCAGAGTGGCGGGACGCAACGCGGTCAGGACTGGCAGTCCGCCGGGGTGCGGCGGGTCAGCTTTTTCTCGGCGGCGTAGCGGTCGGCGGCAGCCTTCACCATGGGCTTGAGGATCTGCTCATCGGCCTGGTACCAATCGCTGCTGAAGTTCCACTTGCTGCCGTCCCAGGTGTGCACGCGGGCCCAGTTGGCGCCCATGTGGTCCTGGCAGCTGGTGGACAGCGGGCGCATCACGCCCTTGAAGCCCAGGCTGTCGAGCTTGGCCTGCGTCAGGTTCAGGTTTTCCAGGCCCCAGCGCACCTGTTCGCCGGTCATGACCTTGCCCTTGCCGAACTTTTCCTGGGCGGCGCGCACGCCTTCCACGGCGAACATGGCGCTCATCAGGCCGCGCATGTAGAGCACCTGGCCCAGTTCCTCTTTCGGACCGGTGCCCTGGCCTTTGGCATGCACCTTGTCAGCGATTTCCTTGACCACGGCCGAGTTGGGCTCGGCGCCGTGCTGCATGGTCACCGCGTTGTAGCCCTTGGCACCCATGCCCACGTCCTTGACGTCGGGTTCGGCGCCGGCCCACCACACGCCGTAGATCTTCTCGCGCGGGTAGCCCGTGGCTTGGGCCTCCTTGAGCAGCGTGGAGTTCATCACGCCCCAGCCCCAGTTGACCACGTAGTCGGGGCGGTCGCGGCGGATCTGCAGCCAGGTGGCTTTCTGTTCCACGCCGGGGTGGGTCACAGGCAGCAGGCTCAGCTGGAAGCCGTGCATGGCGGCACGCTCCTGCATCATCGGGATGGCTTCTTTGCCGAACGGGCTGTCGTGGTAGACCAGCGCGATCTTCTTGCCCTTGAGGTTGGCCGGGCCACCCAGTTTCTTGGCGATGTCCTGCACGATCACGTCGGCGGCCACCCAGTAGGTGCCGGCCAGCGGGAAGTTCCACTTGAACACGCCGCCGTCCTGCGACTCGCTGCGGCCATAGCCGGCGGTGATCAGGGGGATCTTGTCGACCGGGGCCTTTTCGGTCAGCGCGAAGGTGATGCCGGTGGACAGCGGCTGGAACATGGACGCGCCACCGTTTTTGCCCTTGAGGCGTTCGTAGCATTCCACGCCGCGGTCGGTGGCGTAGCCGGTTTCGCATTCCTCGTAGGAAATTTTCACACCGTTGATGCCGCCCCGGGCGTTGGTGAGCTTGAGGTAGTCGACAAAGCCGTTGGCCCAGGGCACCCCGTTGGGGGCGTAGGCGCCGGTGCGGTAGACCAGCACCGGGAAGAACTGCTCTTTGGCTTGGGCGTGCGCGCTGGTGCTGACCAGGGCGCCCGAGAAGGCGCTGGTGGCCACGGCGGCGGCGAGGGCGAGGGAACGAAGCTTCATGGTTGTCTCCTGTGACTGTGTGGTTGAAGCGGGGGCGGGAAAACGGGACTCAGTGCGGGAAAGGCCAGAGGCGCAGCTTTTGCTTGCCAATGCTCCAGAGCTTGGCCAGACCGTGCGGTTCGACGATCAGGAACCACACGATCAGGGCGCCGAAGATCATGAATTCGGTGTGCGAGACGGCGGCGGTGGACACCGACAGGCCGACCAGCGAACCGAGCCAGGGCAGTATCTGGTTCAGGAAGATGGGCAGCACCACGATGAAGGCCGCGCCGAAGAAGCTGCCCATGATGGAGCCCATGCCACCGATGATGACCATGAACAACAGCTGGAAGGAGCGGTCGATGGAGAAGGCGGCCGGCTCCCAGGAGCCCAGGTGGATGAAGCCCCACAGGCCACCGGCCACGCCGATGATGAAGGAACTGACGGCGAAGGCGCTGAGCTTGGCGTACATGGGGCGGATGCCAATGACCGAAGCCGCCACGTCCATGTCGCGGATGGCCATCCACTCGCGGCCGATGGCGCCGCGCACCAGGTTCTTGGCCAGCACGCCGAACACCACCAGGAAGGCCAGGCAAAACAGGTACTTTTCCATCGGGGTGTTGATGGTCCAGCCCAGCACGTTCAGGTTGGACACCGACACCGAGCCCGAGGCGTTGTTGTTGGTGAACCAGCCGATGCGCAGGAAGGCCCAGTCGCAGAAGAACTGCGCCGCCAGCGTGGCCACGGCCAAGTACAGGCCCTTGACCCGCAGGCTGGGGATGCCGAAGACCAGACCCACCAGGGTGGCGAAGAAGCCGCCAGAGAGCAACGCCACGATCAGCGGCATGCCGTCGATGCGGATGTAGGTGTTGTAGGCCATGTAGGCGCCCACCGCCATGAAGGCGCCGGAGCCCAGCGAGATCTGGCCGCAGTAACCCACCAGGATGTTCACCCCCAGCGCCGCCATCGACAGGATGAGGAAGGGGATCAGGATGGCGCGGAACAGGTATTCATCGACCAGCAGGGGGATGCCGATGGCGGCAAACGCGACGATGGCCAGGATGGCCCATTTGTCCTGGGCGATCGGGAAGATCTGCTGATCCGCTCGGTAAGAGGTCTTGAATTGACCGTTTTCACGATAGAACATGGGGTGGACTCCTTACACGCGGTCGATGATTTTTTCGCCGAACAGGCCTTGCGGGCGGAACAGCAGGAACACCAGCGCCAGCATGTAGGCGAACCAGATTTCGATGCCGCCGCCGACCAGCGGGCCGAGGTAGACCTCGGACAGCTTTTCGCCGACGCCGATGATCAGGCCGCCGATGATGGCGCCGGGCACCGAGGTCAGGCCGCCGAGGATGATGACGGGCAGGGCACGCAGGGCCACGGTGGTCAGCGAGAACTGCACGCCGAGCTTGGAGCCCCAGATCATGCCGGCCACCAGCGCGGTGATGCCGGCCACGCACCAGACGATGACCCAGATGCGGTTGAGCGGGATGCCGATGGACTGGGCGGCCTGGTGGTCGTCGGCCACGGCGCGCAGCGCACGGCCGGTGGTGGTCTTCTGGAAGAAGATGCTCAGGGCCGCCACCAGACAGGCCGCCACGACGGCCGCGATCACGTCTTCCTGGTTGACCAGCACGCCGCCTTCAAACAAGCCCTCGAACAGAAAGATCGGGTCCTTAGGCATGCCGATGTCGATCTGGTAGATGTCACTGCCGAAGATGGTCTGGCCCAGGCCGTCGAGGAAGTAGGTGATGCCCAGGGTGGCCATCAGCAGCGTCACGCCTTCCTGGTTGACCAGGTGGCGCAGCACCAGCCGTTCGATGAACCAGGCCAGCACGAACATCAGCAGCCCGGCCAGCGCAAACGCCACCAGGTTGCCCAGCAGCTTGCTCTCAAAGCCCAGCCACTGCGGCACCCACTCCGAAAAGCGCGCCATGGCCAGGGCCGCGAACAGCACCATGGCCCCCTGCGCGAAGTTGAACACGCCCGAGGCCTTGAAGATGAGCACGAAGCCCAGGGCCACCAGGGAATACAGCATGCCGGCCATCAGGCCGCCAAACAGGGTTTCCAGAAAAAATCCCATTTCGAACTCTCTTTCAGTGGCTGGTGCCCAGGTAGGCGCTGATCACGTCTTCGTTCTGGCGCACCTCGTCCGGTGGGCCGTCGCCGATCTTCTTGCCGTAGTCCAGCACCACCACGCGGTCGGAGATGTCCATCACCACCCCCATGTCGTGCTCGATCAGCACGATGGTGGTGCCGAACTCGTCGTTCACGTCGAGGATGAAGCGGCACATGTCCTGCTTTTCCTCGACGTTCATGCCGGCCATGGGTTCGTCGAGCAGCAGCACCTGCGGCTCCATGGCCAGGGCGCGGCCCAGGTCCACCCGCTTTTGCAGGCCGTAGGGCAACTGGCCCACCGGGGTCTTGCGGAAGGCCTGGATTTCCAGGAAGTCGATGATGTGCTCGACCTTCTCGCGGTGCAGTTCCTCCTCGCGTTGGGCCGGGCCCAGGCGCAGCGCCTGCATGAACAGGTTGCTTTTGATGCGCAGGTTGCGGCCTGTCATGATGTTGTCGATCACGCTCATGCCCTTGAACAGCGCCAGGTTCTGGAAGGTGCGGGCGATGCCCATTTCCGCCACCTGCCGGCTGTTCATGTGCTTGAAGGTCTGGCCGCGGAAGGTGATGGAGCCTTCCTGCGGGGCATACACGCCGTTGATGCAGTTGAGCATCGAGCTCTTGCCGGCGCCGTTGGGGCCGATGATGGCGCGGATCTCGTGCTCCTTCACGTTGAAGGAGATGTCGGTCAGGGCCTTGACGCCGCCGAAGCGCAGGCTGATGTTCTGGACGTCGAGGATGACGTCCCCCACTTTCTTGTGTGCCATGGTCTGTGTTTCCGGGGTGCGTGGTGGTCAGGCCGCTTGCTTGACCGGGGCGAAGGTCTTGGCGTCGCTCAGCTTCAGGGTGGCGCTGACCTTGCCGGTGCGGCCGTCTTCGAACTTGACCTGGGTTTCGATGTACTGCTCGGTCTTGCCGCCGTAGAGCGCGTCGATGAGGACGCTGTACTTGTCGGCGATGAAGCCGCGGCGGACCTTGTTGGTGCGGGTCAGTTCGCCGTCGTCGGCGTCCAGTTCCTTGTGCAGCACCAGGAAGCGGCTGACCTGGCTGCCGGCCAGCAGCGCGTCGCGGCTGAGGTCGGCGTTGACCTTTTCCACGCATTCCCGGATCAGTTCGTACACCTCGGGCTTCTGCGCCAGGTCGGTGTAGCCGGCGTAGGGCAGGTTGCGGCGCTCGGCCCAGTTGCCCACGGCGTCGAAGTCGATGTTGATCATGACGCAGACCTGGTCGCGCTGGTCGCCATAGGCCACCACCTCCTTGATGTGCGAGAAGAACTTGAGCTTGTTCTCCACGTACTTGGGCGCGAACATGGCGCCGTCGTTGGCGCCGCCCTTGATGCGGCCCACGTCTTTCACGCGGTCGATGATCTTGAGGTGGCCGGAGGCGTCGAGGAAGCCGGCGTCGCTGGTGTGGTACCAGCCGTCGGCGGTCAGCACCTCTTCGGTGGCCTTGGGGTTCTTGTAATACTCTTTCAGCAGGCCGGGCGACTTGACCAGGATCTCGCCGTTGTCCGCCAGTTTGATTTCCACGCCCTCACACGGCACGCCGACGGTGTCGGCACGGGCCTCGTGGTCGGGCTGCAGGCAGACGAACACGGCGGTTTCGGTGGAGCCGTAGAGCTGCTTGAGGTTGATGCCGATGGAGCGGTAGAAGCTGAACAGGTCGGGGCCGATGGCCTCGCCGGCGGTGTAGGCCACCCGCACCCGCGAAAAGCCCAGGGTGTTGCGCAGCGGGCCGTAAACACACAGGTTGCCCAGGGCGTACTTCAGGCGGTCGAACAACCCGACCGGCTTGCCGTCCATCAGGTCCGGGCCGACCCGGCGCGCCACGTCCATGAAGGCGTGGAACATCTTGCGCTTGAGGGCGCCGGCGTCTTCCATGCGGATCATCACGCTGGTCAGCAGGCCCTCGAACACCCGCGGCGGGGCGAAGTAGTAGGTCGGGCCGATTTCCTTGAGGTCGATGGTGACGGTGCTGCCCGACTCGGGGCAGTTGACCACGTAACCGCAGGCCAGCCACTGGGCGTAGCTGAAGATGTTCTGGCCGATCCAGGCCGGCGGCAGGTAGGCCAGCACCTCGTCGTTGGGGCCCAGCTTGTCGAACTTGGCGCCCACGGCGGCGCGGTTCAGCAGCGAGTAGTGGGTGTGCACCACGCCCTTGGGGTTGCCGGTGGTGCCGGACGTGAAGAACATGGCGGCCACGTCGTCGGGCTGGGCCAGGTCGATCTGTTCCTGGAAAAAGTCCGGGTGCTCTTCGGTGAACACGCGCCCGGCGGCGACCACTTCCATCAGCCCGGCCAGGCCGGGTTCGTCGTAGTTGCGCAGGCCGCGCGGGTCGTCGAACAGGATGTGTTCCAGCTGCGGGCACTGCTCGCGGATTTCGAGCATCTTGTCCACCTGCTCCTGGTCTTCCACCACCGCAAAGCGCACCTCGGCGTTGTTGATGGGGAAGACGCATTCGGGCGCGACCGCGTCCTGGTACAGCGGCACCGGAATGGCCCCCAGCGCCTGGGTGGCCAGCATGGTGGCGTAGAGGTTGGGGCGGTTGGCGCCGATGACCACCAGGTGTTCGCCACGGCGCAGGCCCAGCTGGTGCAGGCCACCGGCGATGTGCTGCACCCGCTCGGCCAGGTGGCGCCAATCGGTGGTTTGCCAGATGCCGTATTCCTTCTCCCGCAGGGCGGGGGCCTGGGGCCGCTGGGTGGCGTGCTGCAACAGCAGCCGGGGGAACGTGGTACGCATGAAATCTCCTCTGCCTGGTGGGGTGCACGACCTGTCACACGTTGGACACGCACCTTCGACTGGCACGGACTGTACGCCTGAACTTTGACGTCATGTTGTCATTGCGACGACAATCTGGGGTTCGCCCCAGCTAGGACTTTCCCTAGGGTGCCCGGCCAGTCCCGGGTTTTGCCCCACCATTTCCGCATGACCAGCAAGTTGGCTTTGCGCGATCGCGCCCGGGCGCTGACGCCCGAGGAGTTGACCGAAATTCCCTGGATGGGCCTGCTCACCCCGGCCGAGCAGGCACACGCCCAGGCGTCACTGGTGGTGTCGCAGGTGGAGCCGGGCGACCACATCTGCCGCGTCGGACGCGCGGTCACCTACTGGTTCGGGCTGGTCGATGGCTTGCTGAAAATGAGCAACGACGACCGCACCGGGCCGCTGATCACCTTCACCGGCATTGCCCCGGGCGGCTGGTTCGGCGAGGGCACTGCGCTCAAGCGCGAGATCTACCGCTACAACGTGCTGGCGCTGCGCAAAAGCCTGGTCGCCGGCCTGCCGGTAGACACCTTCCACTGGCTGCTGGACAACTCCATCGGCTTCAACCGCTTCGTCATGCGCCAGCTCAACGAACGGCTGGGCCAGTTCATCGCGGCGCGCGAGATCGACCGCATCACCGACCCCGACGTGCGCGTGGCGCGCAGCGTGGCCAACCTGTTCCACCCCGGCCTGTTCCCGGGGGTGGGGCAGGTGCTGCGCATCACCCAGCAGGAGCTGGCCTACCTGGTGGGCCTGTCGCGGCAGCGGGTGAACGAGGCGCTGGCGTCGCTGCAGCAGGCCGGGGTGATCGCGGTGGAGTACGGCGGTCTGCGCGTGCTCGACCTGGGGGCGTTGCAGCGCACCGGCCTGCCGCCCCGGGGCTGAGGGCGGGGGCGGTCCGCCCGCGGCGGCACGGTGCGACAATTTGTCTTTGCCCGACCCGTTTGCCCGAGATGACCAAAACCCTGTCGCTGCCCCCCCGGACCCCTGCCGCGCCGGCCCCCGAGCGGGGCCGGCCCCGTGCCCCGGTGCGGCCGGCCGCTGGCGCGGTGGGGCGCCGCCCGCCGGCTCCGCCCCTCAGCGAGCGCCCGGCCCGTGCCGCCGCTCCTGCGCCCCGGCCCGCGCCTGCCCGCAACGCGGCCGCGGGCGAAGGGGTGCGGCTGAACAAGCGCCTGGCCGAGCTGGGCCATTGTTCGCGCCGCGAGGCCGACGACTGGATCGCCCGTGGCTGGGTCAAGGTCAACGGGCAGGTGGCGCAGATGGGCCAGACCGTCGCCGCGACCGACCGCATCGAGGTGGCGCCGCAGGCCGCCGCGCAGCAGGGGGCGCGTGTCACCATCCTGCTGCACAAGCCGGTGGGCTACGTCAGCGGCCTGCCCGAGGACGGCCACCAGAGCGCGGCGGTGCTGGTGCAGCCCGGCACCCGCTGGCGCGAAGACCGGGCCCCGCGCCGCTTCGAGGCGGGGCACACCCGCGGCCTGGCGCCGGCGGGGCGGCTGGACATCGACTCCACCGGCCTGCTGGTGCTGACCCAGGACGGCCGGGTGGCCAAGGCGCTGATCGGCGAGGACTCCGGCGTCGAAAAAGAGTACCTGGTGCGTGTGCACTGGGCGCCCCACGGCCCCAGGGGGGCCGGCGTGGTGGCGCAGGACGTGCAGTCGCACTGCCCGCCCGAGGCGCTGCAGCGCCTGCGCCACGGCCTGAGCCTGGACGGCCAGCCGCTCAAACCCGCGCAGGTGGACTGGCAAAACCCCGAGCAGCTGCGCTTTGTGCTGCGCGAAGGCAAGAAGCGCCAGATCCGCCGCATGTGCGAACAGGTGGGCCTGCACGTGGTGGGCTTGAAGCGCGTCCGCATCGGGCGGGTGGTGTTGGGCAACCTGCCCATGGGGCAGTGGCGCTACCTGGGGCCGCACGAGGCGTTCTGACGCGGCGCCCCACCCCCTTGAAGCACCGGACGCCGCCCCCACCTGTGCCCGTTGTGTCCGCTCGGTTCGCGCACGCCGCGGGCCGGCACCGCGGCTTTTTCCTTCTGTCTTGACCTTTGTGCCCACCATGAGCAAACACCACGCATTCCAGGCCGAAGTGGCCCAGCTGCTGCACCTCGTCACCCACTCGCTGTACTCCAACCAGGAAATCTTCCTGCGCGAGCTGGTGTCCAACGCCTCCGACGCCTGCGACAAGCTGCGCTTCGAAGCCCTGAACAACGCCGGTTTGTACGAAGACGCGCCCAACCTCGAAGTGCGTGTGGCGTTCGACAAAGACGCCAAGACCCTGACCATCACCGACAACGGCATCGGCATGAGCGAGCAGGAGGCGATCGACCACCTGGGCACCATCGCCAAGAGCGGCACCAAAGATTTCATGAGCCGCCTGAGCGGCGACCAGAAGAAGGACGCGCAGCTGATCGGCCAGTTCGGCGTGGGCTTCTATTCCGGCTTCATCGTGGCCGACAAGATCACCGTCGAAAGCCGCCGCGCCGGGCTCAAGGCCGAAGAAGGCGTGCGTTGGGTCAGCGGCGGTTCGGGCGACTTCGAGACCGAAACCATCACCCGCGCCGCGCGCGGCACCAGCGTCATCCTGCACCTGCGCGACGACGCGACCGAGTACCTCAACCGCTGGAAGCTCAAGCAGATCATCGGCAAGTACTCCGACCACATCAGCCTGCCCATCCTGATGCAGAAGGAGGAGTGGGACCAGGACAAGTCCGAGTACGTGCTGCAGGACGAGTGGGAAGCGGTCAACAGCGCCAGTGCCCTGTGGACGCGCGCCAAAAAAGACATTTCCGACGAGCAGTACACCGACTTCTACAAGAACATCAGCTACGACACCGAGGCCCCGCTGGCCTGGAGCCACAACCGGGTGGAGGGCAGCACCGAGTACACCCAGCTGCTCTACATCCCGGCCAAGGCGCCGCAAGACCTGTGGAACCGCGACAAGAAAGCGGGCGTCAAGCTCTACGTCAAGCGCGTGTTCATCATGGACGAGGCCGAGGCGCTGATGCCCACCTACCTGCGCTGGGTCAAGGGCGTGATCGATTCCGCCGACCTGCCGCTGAACGTGAGCCGCGAACTGCTGCAGGAAAGCCGCGACGTGAAGGCCATCCGCGAGGGCAACACCCGCCGCGTGCTGGCCATGCTGGAAGACCTGGCCAAGAAGGACCGGCTGCCCACCGAAGGCGCCGACGGCGTGACCGACGTCCTGAGCGCCGAAGAACAAGCCGAGGCCGAGCGCATGGCCGGCAAGTACAGCGCCTTCTACGCCGAATTCGGTGCGGTGCTGAAAGAGGGCCTGGGCGAAGACTTCGGCAACCGCGACCGGCTGGCTAAGCTGCTGCGCTTCGCCTCGACCCAGAGCGACGCCGTGGCGGTGGGCTTGGCCGACTACAAGGCGCGCATGAAAGAGGGCCAGGAGGCCATCTACTACATCACCGCCGACACCCTGGCCGCCGCCAAGAGCAGCCCGCAGCTGGAGGTGTTCAAGAAGAAGGGCATCGAAGTGCTGCTGATGACCGACCGCGTGGACGAATGGGCGCTGTCCTTCCTGCACGCCTTCGACGGCACGCCGCTGCAATCGGTGGCCAAGGGCGGCGTGGACCTGGGCAAGCTGCAAGACGAAGAGGAAAAGAAAGCCGCCGAGCAGGCCGCCGAAACCTTCAAGCCGGTGTTGAACAAGCTCAAGGCGGCTTTGCAGGACAAGGCCCAGGACGTGCGCGTGACCACCCGCCTGGTGGACTCGCCCGCCTGTTTGGTGTCCGACGACCACGGCATGAGCACCCAACTGGCGCGCATGCTCAAGCAGGCCGGCCAGGCCGTGCCCGACATGAAGCCCATCCTGGAGGTGAACGCCGACCACGCGCTGGTGAAAAAGCTCGACGGCTCGGCGCATTTCGACGACCTGGCCCACATCCTGTTCGACCAGGCCCTGCTGGCCGAAGGTGGCCTGCCGGAAGACCCGGCCGCCTACGTCAAGCGGGTCAACGCCTTGCTGGTCTGAAGATCCAGGGGCGGTCGCTGAACGGCCGCCCCGCCGCCACGGCCTTGGGGCCTGCGCTCACTCCAGCGTGGCGGCGAATTCGATGATGGCGCGGTGGTCCGGCGGCAGCACGGTGTAGGGGATGCCCTCGCGGTGGAGCACGCCGCGGATGCCATGGTCCACGGCCTGCGCCTGGGCCTCGTCCTGGAAACGGCCGCTGCGCACGTATTTTTTGTCGGGGTCGCGCTGGACCAGCACGTTGACGTTGTTGAACTGCTTGTACCAGGCCAGGATCTGCTGGCGGGTTTTTTCCACGTCGCAGACGTTGTCGGGGTAGCTGGCGTTGTAGTACAGCAGCTGCGGCAGGGCGCCTTCGGTCACCAGGAACTGCACCTGGCCGTCCAGCACCTCGATCGCGCGGAACTGCTGCAGCGCGATGCCGTACTGGTTGCGCAGCGCGTCGAGGTCGCGCTGCCAGACCAGGCTTTTGGCCACGTCGGGCACGGTTTCCACGCTTTTGTGGCGCAGGTGCAGTTTGAGCACAATGGCCGAGGAGTAGAGCGATTTGTCGCAGCCCGGCCCGCCGATGATGTTGATGACCTTGGTGGGGTACAGCCGCAGCTTGTTTTCGGGCAGCTGCGGGGCCACGTAGCCGGCGATGGTGCTCATGGGGCGTCTCCTGGCGCGCAACCGCGCCGCCTCATGCTACCAAAGGATCGGCCCGCATGGCGGCCACCTGGTCCCACAGCAGCCGGGCCTGCTCCTGCCAGTAGGCGTCGCTGCCAAACCAGGGGAAGTGGATGGGGAAGGTCGGGTCGCCCCAGCGCCGCGCCAGCCAGGCGCTGTAGTGCAGCAGGCGCAGGGTGCGCAGCGGCTCGATCAGGGCCAGCTCGCGCCGGTCGAAGTCGCGCAGGGTTTCGTAGCCGTCCAGCAGGGCGCCGAGCTGGCGCTGCTGCTGCCCGCGGTCGCCGCTGAGCAGCATCCACAGATCCTGCACCGCGGGGCCGGTGCGGGCGTCGTCCAGGTCGACGAAGTGCGGGCCCGCGCCGGGCTGGCCGGTGGGCGTCCACAGGATGTTGCCGGGGTGGCAGTCGCCGTGCAGGCGCAGGGTGGCCGCGCCGCTGTCGGCCAGGGCCTGCCCGGCGGCGTCCACGGCGGCGCGCGCGGCAGCCTCCCAGTCGCGCCGGGCCGCGGGCGGCAGCGTGTCGTGGGCCAGCAGCCAGTCCAGCGGCTCCTGGCCGAAGGTGCTGGCGTCCAGGGCCGGGCGCTGGGCGAACGGCGCTTGCGCGCCCACCTGGTGCAGCCGGGCCAGGAAGCGGCCGATCCACTCCAGCACCTCGGGGTCGTCCAGCTCGGGCCGGCGCCCGCCCCGGCGCGGGCTGACGCTGTAGGCAAAGCCGGCGTGGTGGTGCAGGGTGCGGCCGTGCAGCACCCGGGGCGCCACCACCGGCACCTCGGCCGCCACCAGGGCCTGGGCAAAGCGGTGTTCTTCCTCGATCTGGGCGTCGCTCCAGCGGGCCGGGCGGTAGAACTTCAGCACCACCGCGTCGCCGTCTTCCAGGTGGGCCAGGTAGACCCGGTTTTCGTAGGAGCTCAGCGCCATCAGGCGGCCGTCGCCCCACAGGCCGACCGCGGCCAGGGCGTCGAGCACCGCGTCGGGGGTCAGGGCGTGGTAAGGGTGGGCGTCGGCGGCGGTGGTCATGGCGGCATTGTCGCTGCCCTATCATCGCCCCATGTCGAAACACCCACCCACGCCCCGGCCGCGCGCGGGGCGCCCCGCCGAAAAACCCCTGTCCGAGGTGCTGCCCGAATTGCGCCCGGGCCAGTCGGTGGCGCTGCTGCAGGCGCTGCACATCCTGACCCGCGAGGGCAAGCTCAACCAGGACACGCGGCGCAAGCTCAAGCAGGTCAACCACCTGCTGCAGTTCATCGAACCGCTGCTGCAGGAGGCGCTGGACGCGCGCGGCGACGTGACGCTGGTGGACCACGGCGCCGGCAAGTCTTACCTGGGCTTCATGCTGTATGACCTGTTTTTCCAGCCGCGCGCGGTGGGCCAGGTGATCGGGGTGGAAACCCGGGCCGAGCTGGTGGCGCGCTCGCGCGAACTGGCCGAGCGGCTGGGTTTTGCGCGCATGCGCTTCGTCGCCGCCACGGTGCAGGACGCGATGACCGCCACCGACATCCCCGCCATGGTGGACGTGGTGACCGCGCTGCACGCCTGCGACACCGCCACCGACGACGCCATCGCCTTCGGGCTGGCGCGCCAGGCCCGGGCCCTGGTGTTGGTGCCCTGCTGCCAGGCCGAGGTGGCCAGCGTGCTGCGCAAGCACAAGGCGCTGACGCTGGCGCGCACGCCGCTGAGCGAGATCTGGCGCCACCCGCTGCACACGCGCGAGTTCGGCAGCCAGATCACCAACGTGCTGCGCTGCCTGCAGCTGGAGGCCCACGGCTACCAGGTGACGGTGACCGAGCTGGTGGGCTGGGAACATTCGATGAAGAACGAACTGATCCTGGCGCGCAAGGTGGGCCCGGGCAAGGCCAGCGCACGGGCGCGGCTGCAGCAGGTGCTGGACGAGCTGGGGCTGCAGGAACTCCAGCAACGCTTCGGCGTCTGACAAAACTACGCGGGGTGCGGGCCCGGTGCGCCGCCCCCTTTCAGAACAAAGCCCTGGCGTGGCCGGCCCCGCCGCCCGCCCACGACCGGGGCCGCTTTGAGGAGACGCACCCATGGTCACCGACCTGCCCCATTGGATGCCTTCCCTGGCCTGGCCGCTGCTGTTGCTGGCCGCCTGGGTGCTGGGCGAGCAACTGCACGCGCTGTGGCGGGTGCCGCGCGTGTCCAGTTACGTGGCCGCCGGCCTGCTGGCCGGTTTCGTCGGCCAGCCGGCGCTGACCGAGGGCGTGCCCGGCCTGTTCTTTCTGGCCAACACCGCGCTGGCGCTGGTGCTGTTCGAGCTGGGCTACCGCATCCACCTGCGCTGGTTCCGCCACAACCCCTGGGTGCTGGCGGTGGGGGTGGTGGAGTCGGCCGTGACCTTCGGGTTGGTGTACTGGGCCGCCGGCGGGTTCGGGCTGGCCCCCGAGGTGCGGCTCATCGTCGCGGCGCTGGCGATATCGGCCTCGCCCGCGGGCATTGTGCGGGTGGCTAACGAACTGCGCGGCGCCGGCCAGGTGACCGAACGCGTCATGCACCTGTGCGCCATCAACTGCCTGCTGTCGGTGCTGGCTGTCAAGCTGGTGGTGGGGTACTGGCACCTCAGCACCTCGGGCGACTGGGGCGCGGCGGCGCTGGGCAGCGTGTACGCGCTGGTGATTTCGGTGGCCCTGGGCGGCGCGCTCGGGGTGCTGGTGCCCTGGCTGCTGCGGCACCGGCCGGTGGAGGCCGCGCGCGCCACGGCGGTGTTCGCGCTGGCGGTACTGCTGTTGGCCACCGTGTCGCAGGCGCTGATGTTGTCGCCGCTGTTGGCCGCGCTGAGCTTTGGTATCGTCGCCCGCGAGCGCCGGGTGCAGCTCACGCCGGCGCAGCGCAATTTCGGTTCGGCCGGCGAACTGCTGGGCCTGTTCCTGTTCGTCTACGTGGCCACGCTGATCGACTGGCCGGCGGTGCCCGCCACGGTGGGGCTGGCGCTGACGCTGCTGGCGCTGCGGGTGGCGTCCAAGGCGCTGTGCAACCTGGCGGTGGCGCGGCTCAGCGGCATCACCGCGCGCAAGGGCTGGCTCACAGGGCTGGCGCTCACGCCCATGTCGGCCTTCGCCATTTTGTTGCTGGAACAGAGCCGCCTCTACGGCTTTGCCCCGGCCACCGAGGCCTTCGCCGCCATGGCCGCGCTGATGGTGCTGCAGGAACTGCTGGGCCCCTGGGTGACGCAGCGCAGCCTGATGGCGGCGCGCGAAACCCACCTCACCGCCGAGGCCGCGCCGGGCGCAGCGTCGCCCACCCACCGCGCCTGACGGCCACCGGAGCCCCGCATGCCACTGGAAACCTTCAAGGCCTCCGACGCCCTCACCCTGGGGGTGGAGCTGGAGCTGCAACTCGTCAACACCTACGACCACGACCTCTCCAGCAGCGCCGACGACCTGCTGGAACTGCTGCGGCGCCAGCCCTTCCCCGGCGTGGTCACGCCGGAGATGACGCAAAGCATGATCGAGGTGGCCACCGGCATCCACACCGCACACGGGCCGCTGCTGGCGCAGCTGCGCGAGATCCGCGACACCCTGGTGCACGCCGGCGACCGGCTCAACATCGAACTGGCCGGCGGCGGCACCCACCCGTTCCAGCGCTGGTTCGAGCAGCGCATCTTTGCCAAGCCGCGCTTCCAGCAGCTGTCGGGCCTGTACGGCTACCTGGCCAAGCAGTTCACCGTGTTCGGCCAGCACGTGCACGTGGGCTGCGGTTCGCCCGACGAGGCCTTGTTCCTCTTGCACGCGCTCAACCGCTACGTGCCGCACTTCATCGCGCTGTCGGCGTCGTCGCCGTTTTCGCAGGGGGTGGACACGCTGTTCGACTCGGCCCGGCTGAACTCGGTGTTCGCCTTTCCCTTGAGCGGGCGCGCGCCCTTTGTGCTGAGCTGGGACGAATTCGCCCACGGCTACTTCACCAAGATGGAGAGCACCGGCGTGGTCCAGTCCATGAAGGACTTTTACTGGGACATCCGGCCCAAGCCCGAGTACGGCACCATCGAACTGCGGGTGTGCGACACGCCGCTGACGGTGGAGCGCGCCGCCGCGCTGGCCTGCTACCTGCAGGCGCTGTGCCGCCACCTGCTGGAGCGCAACGAGCCGCCGCCCGAGGAGGACGACTACCTCGTGTACACCTACAACCGCTTCCAGGCCTGCCGTTTCGGGCTGGACGGCACCATGGTCCACCCGAAAACCCGCCAGCAGATCGGCATCCGCGAGGACATCCTGGCCACGCTGCGGCAGTTGGGCCCGCACGCCGACGCGCTGGACTCGCACGCGGCGCTGGACGAGGTGGAGCGTGCCTGCGTCCGCGACGGCAACCACGCCAGCTACCTGCGCCGCTGCTTTGCCGACAGCGGCAGCGTGCAGGGCGTGGTGCAGGCGGCGGTGCAGGCCCTGCGCCGGCCGTGCTAACCTGCGCTTTTGCCCACAACGACACGGAGACACCCCCCATGCCCGGCCTGCTGCCCCAGATCGATCCCGACGGTTTGCTCGAATTCTCGGTGGTCTACACCGACCGCGCGCTCAACCACATGTCGCAGCGCTTCCAGGGGGTGATGCGGGACATTTCCGCCATCCTCAAAGACGTGTACCAGGCCCATTCGGCGGTGCTGGTGCCGGGCAGTGGCACCTTCGGCATGGAAGCGGTGGCGCGCCAGTTCGCCACCGGGCAGCGGGTGCTCGTCATTCGCAACGGCTGGTTCAGCTACCGCTGGACGCAGATTTTCCAGATGGGCGGCATTCCGTCGCAGGAAACCGTGCTCAAGGCGCGCCGGGTGGACCCGTCCGACCCGCAGTCGCCCTGGGTGCCGTGCCCGATCGACGAGGTGGTCGCCACCATCCACGCCGAAAAGCCGGCACTGGTGTTCGCCCCGCACGTGGAAACCGCGGCCGGCATGATCCTGCCGGACGGTTACCTGAAGGCCGTGGCCGACGCGGTGCACGCCGTGGGCGGCCTGTTCGTGCTGGACTGCATCGCCTCCGGGGCGATGTGGGTGGACATGTGCGCCACCGGCGTGGACGTGCTGGTGAGCGCGCCGCAAAAGGGCTGGAGCGGTTCGCCCGCCTGCGCCATGGTGATGCTGAGCGAGCGGGCGCGCCAGGCCATCGACGGCACCACCAGCACCAGCTTCGCCTGTGACCTGAAGAAGTGGCTGCAGATCATGGAAACCTACGAGGCCGGCGGCCACGCCTACCACACCACCATGCCGACCGACGCGCTGGCGCGCCTGCGTGAGGTGATGCAGGAAACCCGCGCCTACGGTTTCGAGCAGGTGCGCCAGGAGCAGATCGAGCTGGGCGCCCAGGTGCGCGCGCTGTTCGAGCGGCGCGGCATCCGCAGCGTGGCGGCGGCCGGCTTCCAGGCCCCGGGCGTGGTGGTGAGCTACACGTCCGACCCCGACATCCAGAACAGCAAGAAGTTTCTGGCACTGGGCCTGCAGACCGCGGCTGGCGTGCCGCTGCAGTGCGACGAGCCGGCCGGCTGGAGCACTTTCCGCGTCGGCCTGTTCGGCCTGGAAAAGCTGCACCACGTGGACCGCAGCGTGGCGCACCTGGCCGCCGCGCTGGACCAGATGGGCATCACCGAGCCCGTGGCCGCCACGGCCTGATTGGCCTCGCTGAGGCCTGCGGTTGAGGGCCGCTGGCGAGCTCGGCGGGGGCTGGACGGTGGGCGTTTGAGGAGGGCCGCCGGCTGCGGCCTGTGGTCAGCTGGTCAGCGGGCGAACCGCCGGCGCGTGAGCGCCAGCGCCACCCAGAACGCCACCGCGGTGTAGCCCGCCAGCACCGCCAGGTGCCGCCCTGCGTCGGCGGGCCACTGGTCCAGGAACAGCGGGCGCACCAGCAACACCGCGTGCGTCAGCGGCAGCGCGTTCGACAGCCACAGCACCAGTTGTGGCAACTGCTCGCGCGGGAAGAACACGCCGCTGAGGAACATCATGGGCGTGAGGAACAGGGTGAAGTAGTAGGTGAAAAAGTCGTAGCCCTGCGCCAGCGCGTTGAAGATCAGCGCGATGCAACTGAAGGTGATGCCCACCAGCAGCAGCACCGGCCAGGCCACCAGCAGCTTGGGGCTGTGGCTGATGCCCAGCGCCAGCATCACGCCCAGGATGGCGGTGACGGTGAACAGCGATTTGAACGCGGCCCACAGCATTTCGGCCAGCAGCACGTCGTCGAGCGTGACCGGCGCGTTCATGATGCCGTCCCAGGTCTTTTGCACGTGCATGCGCGAAAACGCCGAGTACAGCGCCTCGAAGGTGGCGGCGTTCATGGCGCTCATGCAGATGCTGCCGCTGGCCAGGAACAGGATGTAGGGCACGGCGCGCGCCGCGCCGTCGGGGCCGGCCACCTGCACCTCGCCCACCAGCAGGCCCATGCCGTAGCCAAAGGCCACCAGCCAGATCAGCGGTTCGGCGATGTTGCCGACCAGGCTGGGGATGGCCAGCTTGCGCCAGACCAGCAGGTTGCGCAGGAACACCGGCCAGAAGCGCCGTGAGAGGTGTGGGCGGCGCCAGGGGCTGGGCGTGGCGCAGGCGGGGGTGGCCAGGGCTTCGGGGGCGTGGGGCATGGTGGCGGCAGGGCGAGCGGGTGGGGTGTCGGGGCGGTGGGTGGGGGCGTCGGTGGGCCGTGGCCAGGGCTTCAACCCTCCTCCCGAATCTGGCGGCCGGTGAGCTTGAGGAACAGGTCCTCCAGGTTGGCCGGGCGGTGCAGGGTGCGCAGCGTCGGGTGGTCGGCCAGCGCGGCCAGCAAGGGCTTGGCGTCGTGGGTGTAGAAAAACACGGTTTCGCCGCTCACCTCCACCCGTGCGGCCAGCGCGGACAGCGGTGAAGTGGCCAGGGCCTGCGCCTGGGTGCCGGCACCGCCATAGACCTCCACCACGTCGGGCTCCAGGTGCTGGGCGATCAGTTCGCGCGGGCGGCCCTCCGCGATTTTCTGGCCGTGGTCGATCACCAGCAGCCGGTGGCACAGGCGCTCGGCCTCGTCCATGAAGTGGGTGGTCAGCAGGATGCTTTTGCCCTGTTGCAGCAGTTGCTGCAAGCGCTCCCACATCAGGTGGCGCGCCTGCGGGTCCAGCCCGGTGGTGGGTTCGTCCAGCAACAGCAGTTGCGGGTCGTTGACCAGCGCGCGCGCCAGCGACAGGCGCCGCTTCATGCCGCCCGACAGATCGCCCGGCTTGGCCCGGGCCTTGTGTGCCAGCGCGGCAAAGTCCAGCAGCGCCGGGATGCGCGCCTGCACCGCCGCCTTGGGTAGGCCAAAGTAGCGGCCGAACACCAGCAGGTTTTCGGCGCAGCTGAAGTCGGGGTCCAGCGTGTCCATCTGGCTGACCACCCCCAGCTGCGCCTTGATGGCCTGCGCGTCGGCCGGCATCTGCAGGCCCAGCGCCTCGATGGCGCCGCCGTCGGGTGCGGTTTGGCCCAGGCACATGCGGATGGTGGTGGTCTTGCCGGCGCCGTTGGGCCCGATCAGGCCCAGGCATTCGCCCGGGGCGATGTGGAACGACAGGTCGTTGACCACGGTGGCTTGGCCGTAGCGTTTGGTGAGGTGGCGGGCTTGGAACAGCGGGGTCATGGGGGCATTGTGCCGGGCCGGGGCCGGTCGTGCAGCGACTCGAGGCCGGTGGCCCGGTGGTGCCCGCGGTGTGGCGCAGGCCCCGCCGGTAAAATGCCTGCCTTTGGCCCCAGCTTTTTCCGAGGGACGCCCCCGTGTCTGACCGTTTGGCGGTGCTGCCGCAATACCTGCTGCCCAAGCAGGCCCTGACCTCGCTGGCCGGTGCGCTGGCGCGCCGGCCGCTGGGCGGTTTCACCCGGCGCAACATCCGCAACTTCGTGGCCCGCTACGGCGTGGACATGAGCGAAGCGGCCGAGCCCGACATCGCGCGCTACGCCACCTTCAACGACTTTTTCACCCGCGCCTTGAAGCCCGGCGTGCGCCCCTTCGCCGCCAGCGACCTGCTGTGCCCGGTGGACGGCGCCATCAGCCAGTTCGGGCCCATCGAGCGCGACCAGATCTTCCAAGCCAAGGGCCACCGCTACAGCACCACCGCGCTGGTGGGCGGCGACGCCGCGCTGGCCCAGCGTTTCGACAACGGCAGCTTCGCCACGCTCTACCTCAGCCCCAAGGACTACCACCGCATCCACATGCCCTGCGCCGGCCGGCTCACGCGCATGGTGCACGTGCCGGGCGAGCTGTTTTCGGTCAACCCCACCACCGCGCGCGGCGTGCCGGGCCTGTTTGCCCGCAACGAGCGGGTGGTGTGCGTGTTCGAGGGCGCGCACGGCCCCTTCGTGCTGGTGCTGGTGGGGGCCACCATCGTCGGCAGCATGGCCACGGTGTGGCACGGCGTGGTCAACCCGCCGCGCCCCGGCGTCCCGCGCGACTGGCGCTACGACGACCGCGACATTGCGCTGGCACGTGGCGACGAGATGGGCCGCTTCCTGCTGGGCTCCACCGTGGTGCTGCTGTTCCCGCAGGGCGCCATGCGCTTCCACCCCGACTGGGCGCCGGCCCGCCCCATCCGAATGGGCGAGGCCATGGGCGACTGGCTGGTGCCGCCGGCCTGAGCCGTACCCTGAGCGCCTCTGGGCGGCAGACGCCCGGCGCCGTCCCCCTTTTTTACCGTTTTCTTTGTCCACCGTTTCCAGGAGACCCCGCATGACCACCCTCGGCACCCCGTTGACCCCCCACGCCACCAAAGTCATGCTGCTCGGCTCCGGCGAGCTGGGCAAGGAGGTGCTGATCGCGCTGCAGCGCCTCGGGGTGGAAACCATCGCCGTGGACCGCTACGACCACGCGCCCGGCCAGCAGGTGGCGCACCACGCGCGCACCATCACCATGAGCGATCCGGCGCAGCTCAAGGCGCTGATCGAGGCCGAACAGCCCCACCTGGTCGTGCCCGAAATCGAGGCCATTGCCACGCCCATGCTGCAGGAACTGGAAGCCGCCGGCACCGTGCAGGTGGTGCCCACCGCCCGCGCTGCCCGCCTGACCATGGACCGCGAGGGCATCCGCCGCCTGGCCGCCGAAACGCTGGGCCTGCCCACCAGCCCCTACCAGTTCTGTGATTCGCTGGCCGAGCTGCAGGCCGCCATCGAAGGCGCCGACGGCAAGCCGGGCATCGGCTACCCCTGCATCGTCAAGCCGGTGATGAGCAGCTCCGGCAAGGGCCAGAGCAAGATCGATGGCCCCGCCGATGTGCAAAAGGCCTGGGACTACGCCATGGCCGGCGGCCGCGTCAGCCACGGTCGCGTCATCGTGGAAGGCTTCATCGACTTCGACTACGAAATCACCCAGCTCACCGTGCGCGCCCGCGGCGCCCACAGCCAGGTCGAAACCCATTTCTGCGACCCCATTGGCCACGTGCAGGTGGGCGGCGACTACGTGGAAAGCTGGCAACCCATGCCCATGCACCCCGCGGCGCTGGAGCGTGCGCGCCAGATCGCCAAAACCATCACCGACAACCTGGGTCTGGGCCTCAACGGCGAGCCCGCCGGCCTGGGCCTGTACGGCGTGGAGCTGTTCGTCCAGGGCGAGCAGGTTTGGTTCAGCGAGGTGAGCCCGCGCCCGCACGACACCGGCCTGGTGACGCTGTGCACCCAGCACCAGAGCGAGTTCGAGCTGCACGCCCGCGCCATCCTGGGCCTGCCGGTGGACGCCTCGCTGCGCAACCCCGGCGCCAGTGCCGTGATCTACGGCGGTGTGGACGCGCAAGGCCTGGTGTTCGATGGCGTGGACGAGGCCCTGGCCGTGCCCGGCACCGACCTGCGCCTGTTCGGCAAGCCCGAGAGCTTTGTCAAGCGCCGCATGGGCGTGGCCCTGGCCCGCGCGGCCGATACCGACACAGCCCGCGCCCACGCCAAGCTGGCGGCGTCCAAGGTGCGGCCGCGCGTGGCTTGACCTGCGTCAACCGCCGCGGGCGGTTTTTCACTAGCATCCATGTCAGATCAACCCCCTGACACCGTGCCGTGAATTTTCGCCAGTCCTCCATCCGTGTCCAGATCACCGTGCTGCTCGCGGCGGCGCTGCTGCTGATCGCCCTGGTCGGGGCGGTGGGTTGGGTGGCGCTGCAACAGGTGGGCAGCGTGGTTGGCTTCAGCCAGCGTGTCACCACCCCCCGGCAGATCGCGGCCAACGACCTGATCGACAGCGTGAACGCCCGCGCCATCGGGGCGCGCAACCTGGTCTTGGTGGACACGCCCGAGGCCCGCGAGGCCGAGCGGGTGAAGATCGTGGCGGCACACACCCAGATCCAGGCCCACTTGCAGCGCTTGCGTGACCTGACCGCCACCCACCTGGACCCGCGGGAGGCGGAGTTGCTGCAGGCGGTGTACGCCGCCGAAGCGCTGTATGGCCCGGTGGCCCTGGCCATCACCGACCTGGGCGTGCAGGGGCGCACCGAAGAAGCCATGGCCCGCATCGTGCAGGAGTGCCAGCCCTTGCTGGACCGCCTCACGCGCGCCCTGAACCAGCTGGTGACCTACGAGGACAACGCGGCCGCCACCGACTTTGAGCGCATGCTCCAGACCGACCGCGAGGCCCAGTGGTTCATCGTCGGCATCGGCGGCGCGTCCTTGTTGCTGATGTTGGCGCTGGGCACCTATGTGGCGCGTGGCCTGATCGCCAGCACCGGCCGCACCGTGCAGGCGGTGCGCCAAATGGCCGGCGGTGACCTGACGGTCAACGTGCCGGTGCACGGCCACAGCGAAACCGACCAGGTGCTGCTGGCCGTCAACCAGATGGCGGCCCGCCTGCGCGAGGTGCTGGGCCAGGTGCGCCAGGCCGCCAGCGAGATCGGCACCGCCAGCGCCGAAGTGGCCACCGGCGCCAGCGACCTGTCGATGCGCACTGAGCAAACCGCCTCCAACCTGGAGCAGACCGCGGCCAGCATGGAAGAGCTGACCGCCACGGTGCGGCAGTCCAGCGATTCCGCGCGCCAGGCCAACCAGCTGGCCGGCAATGCCGCCGAGGTGGCGCAGTACGGCGGCGCGGTGGTCGGTCAGGTGGTGGACACCATGACCGAGATCAACCAGAGCAGCCAGAAGATCCACGACATCATCGGCGTGATCGACGGCATCGCCTTCCAGACCAACATCCTGGCGCTGAACGCGGCGGTGGAGGCCGCCCGCGCCGGCGAGCAGGGCCGGGGCTTTGCCGTGGTGGCCGGCGAGGTGCGCAGCCTGGCCCAGCGCAGTGCCGAGGCGGCCAAGGAGATCAAGCAGCTCATCAGCGACTCGGTGGCCAAGGTCGAAGGCGGCACCCTGCTGGTGCGCGAGGCCGGCACCACCATCGCCGACGTGGTGGACAACGCGCGCCGGGTCAACGACATCGTGGCCGAGATGATGGCCGCCAGCCAGGAGCAGGCCGAGGGCATTGGCCAGGTCAACACCGCGGTCAGCCAGCTCGACCAGATGACCCAGCAGAATGCGGCGCTGGTGGAACAGTCCGCCGCGGCCGCCGAGAGCCTGCAGGAACAGGCGCGCCGCCTGGTGGCGGCGGTGGGCGTGTTCGACATCGGCGGTGGGCCGGGCGCCACCCGGCCGGCGCCCGGCGCGGTGCGGCGCCTGCCGGCGCGCTGAGTCCGGCCGCCGCGCGCCGCCGTGCCTGGGGCGTCTCAGTGCGTGGTGTGCGGCCAGCTCACTGGAACGCCACCTCGGCAAAGCTGCGCAGCTTGCGGCTGTGCAGCTGGTCCACCCCGGCGGCGCGCAGCCGCTCCACCGCGCGGATGCCGATGCGCAGGTGCTGGTCCACCCGTTCGCGGTAGAAGGCGTTGGCCATGCCGGGCAGCTTGATCTCGCCGTGCAGCGGCTTGTCGCTCACGCACAGCAGGGTGCCGTAGGGCACCCGGAAGCGGAAGCCGTTGGCCGC
>NZ_JAAQQT010000618.1:0-16736 GCF_011742065.1 Aquabacterium sp. A08 | reverse complement strand
CCGGCGTTGCGGTACTTGCTGGCAAACGCCCCTTCCACCGCCGAGTCGATGTCGGCGTCGTCGAACACGATGAAGGGCGCGTTGCCGCCCAGTTCCAGCGACAGTTTTTTCACCGTGGGCGCGCACTGCGCCATGAGGATGCGGCCGACCTCGGTGGAGCCGGTGAAGCTGAGGTGGCGCACCACGTCGCTGGCGCACAGCACCTTGCCCACGGCAATGGAGTTGGCGCTGTCGGCGGTGATGACGTTGAGCACCCCCGCCGGAATGCCGGCACGCAGGGCCAGCTCGGCGGCGGCCAGGGCGGTGAGCGGCGTCAGTTCGGCCGGCTTGATGACCACCGGACAACCGGCGGCCAGCGCGGGCGCGACCTTGCGGGTGATCATGGCCAGGGGGAAGTTCCATGGCGTGATGGCCGCGCACACCCCGATGGGCTGCTTGAGCACCAGCAGGCGGCGGTTGTTGTCGAAGGGGGGCAGGGTTTCGCCGTTGACGCGCTTGGCCTCTTCGGCGAACCATTCCACGAAGCTGGCGCCGTAGGCCACTTCGCCCTTGGCTTCGGGCAGGGGCTTGCCCTGCTCGGCGGTCATCAGGCGGCCCAGGTCGTCCTGGTTGGCCATCAGCAGGTCGTACCACTTGCGCAGGATGGCGCTGCGCTCCTTGGCAGTCTTGTTCTTCCAGGCGCCCCATGCAGCGTTGGCGGCGGCAATGGCGGCTTCGGCCTCGGCCGGGCCCAGGTTGGCCACGTCGGCCAGGTGCTGGCCGGTGGCGGGGTCGTGCACCGCAAAGCGGCTGGCGCCGGCCACCCACTGGCCGTTGATCAGCGCGTCGGTTTTCAGCAGCGTCGGGTCTTTGAGCAGGGCGAGGGGGGTGGCCTTCATGTCCATGGTCGTCTCAATGGGGTGGTCGGTCGGTGGCGGGGCGCGGTGTCGGCCCGCCGGTGGGGGCCCGTGTGGGGTGCGGGCGCCGCGTGGGCTGCGGCCACAGGGCCGGCACGTTCCATGATACGGCCAGCCGTGTCGGCCCGCCAGCGGCGGGTGTCGCCAGGGAATCAGCCGGTGGGCGGGTTGGTCCAGCCGGCCCGGTCCTGCCCCAGCACCGGTGGCGGCCGCTGGGCGGTCGGGCGCTGGCCGTCCATCAACACCGGGTGGGCCACCATGGGCGGGGTGGGGCCGTGCGGCCCGTTGTGCCGGGGCAGCACCATACCGCGTGCGGCCACCTGGGGGTGTTCCAGCACCTGGGCCACGTCCAGAATGGGCGAGCAGGGCACGGCGGCGCGGTCCAGCAGGGCCACCCAGTCGGCGGTGTCGCGCGTCAGCGTCCAGCCGGTGATCAGCGGCACCAGCGTCTGCCGGTGCTCCACCCGGGCCGGGTTGGTGGAAAAACGTGCGTCCCGGGCCACGGCCGGGTGGCCGGCGGCCTCGCAAAAGCGGGTGAACTGGCCGTCGTTGCCCACGGCCAGCACCATGTGCCCGTCGCGGGTGGGGAACACCTGGTAGGGCACGATGTTGGGGTGGGCATTGCCCATGCGGGTGGGCCGCGTCTGCCCAATCAGTTGGTTGCTGGCCTGGTTGGCCAGCATGGCCACCTGTACGTCGAAAAGCGAGGCGTCCAGCACCCGGCCCCTGCCGGTGCGTTGGCGCTCGTGCAGCGCTGCCAAAATGGCGGTGGCCGCGTACACGCCGGTCATCAGGTCGGTCACGGCCACGCCCACCTTCTGCGGTTCCTCGCCTTTGTTGCCGGTGATGCTCATCAGCCCGGCTTCGGCCTGGATGGCAAAGTCGTAACCCGCCTTGTGCGACAGCGGGCCGGTTTGCCCGTAGCCGGTGATGGAGCAGTAGATCAGCCCCGGGTTGATGGCCTGCAGGTTGGGCGCGTCCAGCCCGTACTTGGCCAGTTGCCCCACCTTGTAGTTCTCGATCAGCACGTCGGCCTCGCGGGCCAGTTCGCGCACCTGCTGGATGCCTTCGGGGCTGGCGATGTCGATGGTCACCGAGCGCTTGCCCCGGTTGGCGCACAGAAAGTAGGCCGCCACCCGCTCGGAGCCTTCGCCCCACCACGGTGGGCCCCAGGCGCGGGTGTCGTCGCCGCTGCCGGGGCGCTCTACCTTGATCACGTCGGCGCCGTAGTCGGCCAGAATCTGCCCGGCCCAGGGGCCGGCCAGCACGCGCGACAGGTCCAGTACCTTCACGCCCGCCAGCGGGCGGGGCAGCTCGGGCGCAGCGGCATGGGGGTTCAGCGGGGGCAGGGCCATGGGCAGCCTGTGCTCAGTTGCTGAACGCGGCAATGCCGGTGATGGCGCGGCCCAGAATCAGCGCGTGCACGTCGTGCGTGCCCTCGTAGGTGTTCACCACCTCCAGGTTCACCAGGTGGCGCGCCACGCCGTACTCGTCGCTGATGCCGTTGCCGCCCATCATGTCGCGGGCGGTGCGGGCAATGTCCAGCGCCTTGCCGCAGCTGTTGCGTTTGAGGATGGAGGTCACCTCCACCGGCGCATGGCCCGCGTCTTTCATGCGGCCCAGCGCCAGGCAGCCTTGCAGGCCCAGGCTGATCTCGGTCAGCATGTCGGCCAGCTTTTTCTGGATGAGCTGGTTCGCCGCCAGCGGGCGGCCGAACTGCTGGCGGTCCAGCACGTATTGGCGGGCGCGGAAGTAGCAGTCCTCTGCCGCGCCCAGCGCGCCCCAGGCAATGCCGTAGCGTGCGCTGTTCAAGCAGGTGAAGGGGCCTTTGAGGCCGCGCACCTCGGGGAAGGCGTTTTCTTCGGGGCAGAACACTTCGTCCATCACAATTTCCCCGGTGATGCTGGCGCGCAGGCCCACCTTGCCGTGGATGGCCGGGGCGCTCAGGCCCTTCCAGCCTTTTTCCAGGATGAAGCCGCGAATCTGGCCTTCGTCGTCCTTGGCCCAGACCACGAACACGTCGGCAATCGGGCTGTTGGTGATCCACATCTTGGCGCCGCTCAAGCTGTAGCCGCCCGGCACCTTGCGGGCGCGGGTGATCATGCTGCCCGGGTCGCTGCCGTGGTTGGGTTCGGTCAGGCCAAAGCAGCCCACCCATTCGCCGGTGGCCAGCTTGGGCAGGTATTTCTGCTTTTGCGCTTCGGTGCCAAATTCGTTGATGGGCACCATCACCAGCGAGCTTTGCACGCTCATCATGCTGCGGTAGCCGCTGTCCACGCGCTCCACCTCGCGCGCCACCAGGCCGTAGCACACGTAATTCAGGCCGGCGCCGCCGTATTGTTCGGGAATGGTCGGGCCCAGCAGACCCAGTTCGCCCATTTCGTTGAAGATGGCGCGGTCGGTGCTTTCGTGGCGGAAGGCCAATTGCACCCGTGGCAGCAGGCGTTCCTGGCAATAGGCGTGCGCCGCGTCGCGCACCTGGCGTTCGTCGTCGGTCAACTGGCTGTCGAGCTGGAAAGGGTCGGACCAGGAAAAGCGGGCAGAAGCGGCCATGGTGGTGTGTGTAGAGCGTGGTTGAAAGTGCCGCCATCGTAGGCCCTGCGCGGCCCGCCCGCAAACGAAAAATTTTGGGCCAGATATGAGCATTTGTGCGAAATGCCGTGTAGGCTGGGCGTGCCATGCGACGCAAACTGCCCTCCACCCAAGCCCTGAACTGCTTTGAAGCCGCTGCCCGGCACCAAAGCTTCACCCGTGCCGCGCAGGAATTGAACCTGACGCAAGGCGCCGTGTCGCGCCAGGTGGCGGTGCTGGAAGACTTTTTGGGCGTGCCCCTGTTCCGCCGCACTCAGCACGGCATGGTGCTGACGCCCGCCGGCACCGACTACGCCCGCCACGTGCGCCAGCGTCTGGACGCGCTGGAACGCGACGCGGTGGAGCTGATGGGCCGGCGCGGGCAGGGCGACAGCCTGACCCTGGCCGCCGTGCCCACCTTCGCCACCCGCTGGCTGATTCCGCGCCTGCACGGTCTGGCTGTTGAACAGCCCGAATTGCTGGTGCATTTCGAGACGCGCACCCGCCCCTTCTTGTTCACCGACACCGGCATTGACGCCGCCATTTGGGCCGGCACGCCGCAACAACTGCAGCAATGGGCCGGCACCCAGGCCACCCATTTGATGGACGAAGACGTGCTGCCCGTGTGCAGCCCGCGCCTGCTGGCCGGTGGGGCAGAGGTGCCGCCCGACGCCCTGGCCCACATGCCCCTGTTGCAACAAGCCACCCGGCCCGAGGCGTGGCGCCAGTGGTTCGACGCGCAAGGCGTGGACGCGCCCCGCGCCATGGCCGGGCCAAGGTATGAGCTTTTTTCGATGCAGGCCGCCGCCGCCATCAGCGGCCTGGGCGTGGCGCTGATGCCCACCCTGCTGGTGCAGGACGAATTGGCCAGCGGCGCGCTGGTGGTGGCGTGCGCGCGGCCCTTGAAAGCGCAACGGGCTTATTACTTGGTGCAGCCGCAGGTGGCCGAACGGCCCGCGTTGGCGGTGTTCAGGGAATGGGTGTTGCGGCAGAGCCAAGCCGCGCCGGGTGTTGCGTTATAGTGGTGTCAGAAAAATCAAATGCCCGGCCTGCGTGCGCGGAGATAGGGTAAAGCCGTTGGGGACTGGGGCAATTGCTCCGGGTTTTGCACACAAGACGAGGTGTGCTATTGGCTTGGCATACGAGGGAGGATGCTTTGATATATGCCGATCTTTTAAATGGGTATACGCTGCATACGACGTATACTGGACGTTAGGCCTCATCAAGAAAAGCCAACGAATTTCTGATAAGTCACACAAGCGGCATTATGTTAAAGATTCCCGAAGTATTTACTCCAAGAAGTTCAACGGTAAACCTGAAAACGTATGTTCCTCGCCTAGATTTGGAGCGAGCGCTGATTCGATCCATCCGAGGGAGCATGCATAGCCTGCTCTTTGGAGAGAGTGGCAATGGAAAGTCTTGGATGTACAAAAAGGTGTTGGAGCAAAACCTAATACCCTATCGCGTAGCTAACTGTGCAAACGCATCCAGACTCAAATCACTGACATCTGAAATTGTTGGTGCACTTATCCCTTCGGGGACGGCACAGAAAACCGGCTTTACTGAGAATAAAGAGGCATCCATTAAGGCGATTGTTGCCGAAGGAAAGTTTACGCACCAAGGCCAATACAAGCTGCAACTAGAAGAGCCGTTGGAGGATGCATTTGCCAAAATCAGGCGCCATATAGGTGATGGTCCCCTAGTTGTTGTGCTTGACAACCTTGAATCAATTTTCAACAACTCCACACTAATGGACGAGCTTGCAGATATCATAATTCTGCTTGATGATCACAGGTACGCCAAATATGGAATTAAATTCATAATTGTTGGCGTGCCAAACGGTGTGCTTGAGTACTTTGCAAAGACCAAAAACCTTGAATCGGTATCAAATCGACTTGAAGAGTTGCCGAAGGTGACTGGCCTAACATTGCCAATGGTAAAGACACTTGCAAAAACTGGCTTTAATGAACTCCTCAAAGCCAACATATTGCCTGAAGGAATCGACAGCATTGCCGGCCATTGTCACCATATAACTATGGGAGTTGCCCAGAGAGTTCAAGAGTATTTTGAGAAGTTGGCGTATCAAATCGAAGACAATCGAGGCGTTTTCCAATTCGAACTACTTCAAAAGGCTGACAAAGATTGGCTTAGGCTAGGTATGCGCCAAGGCTACACCGTCGTCGAGTCTCACCTGAATAGCAAAAGAACCTCAATTGCGAGACGAAATCAAGTCATATATTGCATCGGAAAAATAAAATCCCACCAAATTGACTCAGGAGTGATTACGGAGCAATTAAAGGAAGAGTTCTCGGAAACAATATCGGAAACCAATATGGGGATTGGTAGCATTCTCGCGGAGCTCGCCAGCGGAGATTCGCCACTTCTTAAGAAAAATCCAAAAACAAACGAGTATCGTGTCGTTGATCCTAGGTACATAATGTGTATTCGCATTATGCTCCGCAAAGATCCCGTCACAGGCGTTGTAGAAAAGCTGTCTTTTGCTTCGTAGAAAAATATGATGCCTAACTGGGCGTTGCAGGGGACGCTTCGTCTATCGGCGGCGCGTCCCTGAACTTGGGCGTCAGGCTACAGGTGGCAAATAAAGTATCGCAAAAAAAAGGTTGTGCGACACTAAAAACAACAAAGGCCCTCGCGGGCCTTTGTCATTTACGTCTTCGGGGCTTCCGAAGCCTCAACCCTTCGCCGCCTTCAACGCCTCACCCATGATGGCCAGCCCTTCGTCCAGCAGTGCATAGCTGGCGGTGATAGGCACCAGTATGCGAATGACGTTGGCGTACACGCCGCACGACAGCAGCACCAGGCCACGCTTGAGCGCCTCGGCGCAGACGCGCTTGGTCAAATCAGCCGCAGGCTTGTCGTGGTCGCCGCCTTCAAACAGCTCGATGGCGATCATGGAGCCCAGGCCGCGCACGTCCTGAATTTCCACGTTGTGTTGCGCCAGGGCGCGCAGGCCGGCCTTCAGGCGTTCGCCCACGGCGTTGGAGCGGTCCAGCAGTTGCTCTTCTTCAAACACGTCCAGCACGGCCAGCGCGGCGGCGCAGGCCAGGGGGCTGCCGGCGTAGGTGCCGCCCAGGCCGCCGGGCAGGGGCTTGTCCATCAGCTCGGCCTTGCCGATCACGGCCGACAGCGGGAAGCCGCCCGCCATGCTCTTGGCCATGGTGATGAGGTCGGGTGCCACGCCCCACTGTTCGCAGGCCAGCCAGGTGCCGGTGCGGCCGGCGCCGGTCTGCACTTCGTCGGCAATCAGCACAATGCCGTGCTCGTCGCACAGCGCGCGCAGGGCTTGCGCGAATTCGGGCGGGGCCACGTAGAAGCCGCCTTCGCCTTGCACCGGCTCCAGAATGATGGCGGCCACGCGCTCGGCCTCCACGTCGTATTTGAAGATGTGTTCCACCGAACGCATGGCGTCGGCCACGCTCACGCCGTGCAGCGGGTTGGGGAATTCGGCGTGGTAAATCTCGGCCGGGAAGGGGCCAAAGCCCGCCTTGTACGGGGCCACTTTGCCGGTCAGCGCCATGCCCAGCAGCGTGCGGCCATGGAAGCCGCCACCAAAGGCGATGACGGCCTGGCGCTGGGTGGCGGCGCGGGCAATCTTGACAGCGTTTTCCACTGCCTCGGCACCGGTGGACAGGAAGTAGGCCTTCTTGGCGAAGTGGCCCGGCGCCTTGGCAATCAGGCGCTCGGCCAGTTCCACGTAGGGTTCGTAGGCCACCACCTGGAAGCAGGTGTGGTGGTACTGGTCCAGCTGGGCCTTCACGGCTTCCACGATCTTGGGGTGACGGTGGCCGGTGTTCAGCACCGCAATGCCACCGGCAAAGTCGATGTAGCGGCGGCCTTCCACGTCCCAAATCTCGGCGTTCTCGGCGCGCTCGGCAAACACCTCGTAGGTCTGGCCCAGGCCGGCGGGCAGGGCGGCGCGGCGGCGCGCCATCAGGGTGGCGTTGGTTTTGGCTTCGGTCAGGTTGGGGTCGCGGTGCATGGTCGTCTCCGGCAATGGCACCCACTGTAGCACCGCGAACGCGGCGGGTGTGGGGCCATTGGCGGCGGAGCCGCGGGGCCACTGGCCGGGTTCACACCGCCCAGGTGGAGCCGTGTTCCGGCGCCATGGCGTGCCAGTGCAGTTCGTTTTCGATGCGGCGGCGCAGGCAGTCCGACGCCTCCAGGTCGCCGTGCACCACAAAGGCGCGGTGTGGCTGGCCGGGAATGGCGCGCAGCCACTGCATGAGCTGGCCCGCGTCCGCGTGGGCCGAGGCCGATTGCAGTTGCGCCACCTCGGCCCGCACCGCCACGTCTTGCCCGTGGATGCGCAGGCTGGCGCCGCCGTCGGCCAGGGTGGCGCCGCGCGTGCCGGGCGCCTGGTAGCCGGTCAGCACCACCAGGTTGCGGTGGTCGCCCAGGTACTGCACCAGGTGGTGCAGCACGCGCCCGCCGGTGGCCATGCCGCTGGCGGCCAGTATCACCTTGGGGCCGTGGTGGGTGGCAATGGCTTTGGACTCGTCGGGCGTGCGCACCATCTGGGCCACGTGGGCCAGCGCGTTGCACTGCGCGGCGTTCAGCCGGTGTTCGCCCAGGTGGCGGGTGAAGGCTTCGGTGCTGTGGATGGCCATGGGGCTGTCCAGGTACACCGGCAGGGCGTGCGGCAAGCGGTGCTGGCGCTTGAGTTCGGCCACCGCGTGCAGCAGGGCCTGTGCCCGGCCCACCGCAAACACCGGCACCACCGCTGTGCCGCCACGCGCGGCCACTTTGTCCAGCAGCGGGGCCAGTTCGTCCACCAGGTTGTCCTTGGGGTGCAGGCGGTCGCCGTAGGTGGACTCGACGATCACGGCGTCGGCGCCCGGCGGCGGGTCGGGCGGCAGCATGATGAGGTCGTCCGGCCGGCCCAGGTCGCCGGAAAACAGCAGCTTTTTGCCCCCCACCTCCACCAGCAGCGACGACGCGCCCAGGATGTGCCCGGCCCCGTAAAAGCGCGCCTTCCAGCCACGGATGGGCTCGAACTCGCGCAGCGGTGGCACCGCGTGCAGGTGTTTGAGGCAGCGCTGGGCGTCGTCCACCGTGTACAGCGGCAGCGCCGGGCTGTGCTTGGAAAAGCCGTGCCGGTTGGCAAAGGCCGCGTCTTCTTCCTGAATGTGGCCGCTGTCGGGCAGCAGAATCTCGCACAGGTCGCGCGTACCCGGGGTGCACCAGGCCTTGCCTTTGAAGCCTTCCTTCACCAGCAGGGGGAAGTGGCCGCTGTGGTCCAGGTGCGCGTGGGTCAGAACCACGGCGCCCAGGTGGTGGGGCTCGAAGGGCAGGGGCACCCGGTTGCGCAGCCGCAGCGCCTTGTAGCCCTGGAACAGGCCGCAGTCCACCAGCAGGCGCTGGCCCTCGAACTGCACCAGGAACTTGGAGCCGGTCACGGTGCCGGCGCCGCCCAGAAAGGTGATGTTCACGCTCACGGCAGTCTCCTTTTGGGGCCATTGTGCCCCAGGGCCAGCAGGCCCCGCAGGGGGTATGCCCGTGGCGTGGTCGCCCAGGCGCGGTGCGAATAAAAGTGGCCTGGCCCGGGCATGGGGGTTTTTCTGTGCCCTAATGCCTGGATGGTCCGTATTCACACGCACATTCGGTTGTGCTACGACGTGGGTCTGCAAGGCGCAGACTTTGTGTTCAACCTCCAGGCCGCCCACACGGCGCAGCAGCGCGTGGTGCAGGAGCAGCTGAACCTGCAGCCGTTCTGGTACACGCAAGAAGCGGTGGACCCGGTGACCCACAACCGCCTGCTGCGGCTGAAGGCGCCGCCCGGCTGGCTGGCGGTGGACTACCGCTGCACGGTGGATGTGCAGCACCATGTGCAAGCCCCGGCCGACGTTCCCGAAATTCCGGTGGCGCAGTTGCCGGCCGCCGTGTTGCCTTACCTGTACCCCAGCCGCTACTGCCCGTCCGACGCCTTGGGCGCCACCGTGATGGGGCTGTTTGGCGGCCTGCCGCCCGGCTATGCCCGGGTCCAGGCGGTGCAGGCCTGGGTGCGCCAGCAGGTCAAGTTCACGCCCAACACCAGCCATTCGGGCACCTCGGCGCTGGATACCCTGCGCGACCGCGTGGGCGTGTGCCGCGACTTCGCCCACCTGTTCATCGCGCTGTGCCGGGCGCTGAACATTCCGGCGCGCTTCGTGACCGGCACCGACTACGGCGCCGACCCGGCCCTGGGCCCGCCCGACTTTCACGCCTACGTGGAGGTGTACCTGGGCCACCGCTGGTACCTGTTCGACCCGTCGGGCACGGCCATTCCCATGGGTTTCATCCGCATCGGCACCGGGCGTGACGCGGCCGATGTGGCTTTTGCCACCATTTTTGGGGCCATCCAGGCGGCGCTGCCGCCGGTGATCGAGGTGCGCGCCGAGGACGACCCGGCGCAGGGCTGGACGCCCCCGGTGCACCGCACCGAGGCGCTGTCCACCGCCGTCAGCTGAAGAAGGCCTTGGCCTTCTCGAACCAGCCCTTGTCGTTGGGGCTGTGCTTGTGGCCGCCCTTCTGGAACGACTCCTCCAGCTCGCGCAGCAGCTTGCGCTGGTGCTCGGTCAGCTTGACCGGGGTTTCCACCGCGATGTGGCAGTACAGGTCGCCCGGGTAGCTGGCCCGCACGCCCTTGATGCCGCGCCCGCGCAGGCGGAAGGTTTTGCCGTGCTGGGTGCCTTCGGGGATGTCGATGGTGGCTTTGCCGCCCAGCGTGGGCACGGCAATTTCGCCGCCCAGGGCTGCGGTGGTGATGCTGACCGGCACCTGGCAGTGCAGGTCGTCGCCGTCGCGCTCGAAGATGTCGTGCTTGCGGATGCGGATTTCGATGAACAGGTCGCCCGCCGGGCCGCCGTTGCGCCCGGGCTCGCCGTTGCCGGCCGAGCGGATGCGCATGCCGTCGTCGATGCCCGCGGGGATCTTGATCTCCAGCGTCTTGTGCTTTTTCAGCTTGCCCTGGCCGTTGCAGCTGGTGCAGGGCTCGGGAATGATCTTGCCGCTGCCGTGGCAATGCGGGCAGGTCTGCTGCACGCTGAAGAAGCCCTGGCGCATCTGCACCACGCCCTGGCCGTTGCAGCTGGGGCAGGTCTTGACGCTGGTGCCCGGCTTGGCGCCGCTGCCGTGGCAGGTGTCACAGTCTTCCCAGCTGGGGATGCGGATTTGCGCGTCCTTGCCGTGGGCGGCTTCTTCCAGGCTGATTTCCATGGCGTACGACAGGTCGTTGCCACGGTACACCTGCCGGCCGCGGCCACCGCCGCGCTGGCCCCCGAAAATGTCGCCAAAGATGTCGCCGAACGCCTCGGAGAAGCCGCCGAAGCCTTCGGCGCCACCGGGGCCGCCGCGCATGTTCGGGTCCACGCCGGCGTGGCCGTACTGGTCGTAGGCGGCGCGCTTTTGCGCGTCGCTCAGCATCTCGTAGGCCTCTTTGGCTTCCTTGAACTTCTCTTCGGCTTCCTTGGCCTTGTCCCCCTGGTTGCGGTCAGGGTGGAACTTCATCGCCAACTTGCGATACGCCTTTTTGATCTCGTCTTCGCTGGCGTTTTTGGCGACGCCCAGGATTTCGTAAAAGTCTCGTTTGGCCATTTCTCTACCAGTGTGCGGTTCGAGTGCAAACGCCGCGCCGGGTCACTGGGGTGACCGGACGCGGCGGTGGGGGGACACGCGGCGCCCCGGGTAACCCCCCGGGCGCCGCCAGGCTCGCATCAGTCGCGCTTGACTTCCTTGACCTCGGCGTCGACCACGTCGTCGTCGGCCGGGCGGCTGCCACCGGCCTGGGCCTGGGCGCCTTCGGCGGCACCGGCCGCGCCCGCGGCGGCCTGGCTGGCCTGCATGTCGGCGTACATTTTCTCACCCAGCTTCTGGCTGGCGGTCATCAGCTCGTTGGTCTTGGCTTCAATGGCTTCCTTGTCGTCGCCCTTGACGGCCTCTTCCACGTCCTTGATGGCGGCTTCGATTTTGTCCTTCTCGGCCGCGTCCAGCTTGTCGCCGTACTCGGTCAGGCTCTTGCGCACCGAGCTGACCAGCGAGTCCGCTTGGTTGCGGGCCTGCACCAGTTCCACCTTCTTGTGGTCTTCGGCGGCGTTCAGCTCGGCGTCCTTCACCATCTTCTGGATTTCCTCCTCGGTCAGGCCCGAGTTGGCTTTGATGGTGATCTTGTTTTCCTTGCCGGTGCCCTTGTCCTTGGCGCCCACGTGCAGGATGCCGTTGGCGTCGATGTCGAACGACACCTCGATTTGCGGGATGCCGCGCGGGGCCGGCGGGATGCCTTCGAGGTTGAACTCGCCCAGCAGCTTGTTGCCGGCGGCCATCTCGCGCTCGCCCTGGAACACCTTGATCGTCACGGCCGGCTGGTTGTCGTCGGCGGTGGAGAAGGTCTGCGCGAACTTGGTCGGGATGGTGGTGTTCTTGGTGATCATCTTGGTCATGACACCGCCCATGGTCTCGATGCCCAAGGACAGCGGGGTCACGTCCAGCAGCAGCACGTCGGTGCGATCACCGCCCAGCACCTGGCCCTGCACCGCGGCACCCACGGCCACGGCCTCGTCGGGGTTCACGTCCTTGCGCGGCTCCTTGCCGAAGAACTCTTTCACCTTTTCCTGCACCTTGGGCATGCGGCTCATGCCGCCGACCAGGATCACGTCGTCGATGTCGCTCACGCTCACACCCGCGTCCTTGATGGCGGTGCGGCAGGGAGCGATGGTGCGCTCGATCAGCTCGTCCACCAGGCTTTCCAGCTTGGCGCGGGTGAGCTTGATGTTCAGGTGCTTGGGGCCGGTCGCGTCGGCGGTGATGTAGGGCAGGTTGACGTCGGTCTGGGCGCTGTTGGACAGCTCGATCTTGGCCTTCTCGGCGGCTTCCTTCAGGCGCTGCAGGGCCAGCACGTCCTTGGTCAGGTCCACGCCCTGTTCTTTCTTGAACTCGGCAATGATGTAGTCGATGATGCGCTGGTCGAAGTCTTCGCCGCCCAGGAAGGTGTCGCCGTTGGTGGACAGCACCTCGAACTGCTTTTCGCCGTCCACGTCGGCGATTTCGATGATGGACACGTCGAAGGTGCCGCCGCCCAGGTCGTACACCGCGATTTTGCGGTCGCCCTTGCCGCCCTTGTCCAGGCCGAAGGCCAGGGCCGCGGCGGTGGGCTCGTTGATGATGCGCTTCACATCCAGACCGGCGATGCGGCCAGCGTCCTTGGTGGCCTGGCGCTGGGCGTCGTTGAAGTAGGCCGGCACGGTGATGACGGCTTCGGTCACGGGCTCGCCCAGGTAGTCCTCGGCGGTTTTCTTCATCTTGCGCAGCACTTCGGCGCTGATCTGCGGCGGGGCCAGCTTCTGGCCGCGCACCTCGATCCAGGCGTCGCCGTTGTCGGCCGCCACGATGGCGTAGGGCATCAGGTCGATGTCCTTCTGCACTTCCTTCTCGGTGAACTTGCGGCCGATCAGGCGCTTGGCAGCGTACACCGTGTTCTTGGGGTTGGTGACGGCCTGGCGCTTGGCGCTGGCGCCGACCAGAATTTCACCGTCTTCCTGGTACGCGATGATGGACGGGGTGGTGCGGGCGCCCTCGCTGTTCTCGATCACGCGCGTGGTGTTGCCTTCCATGATGGCCACGCACGAGTTGGTGGTGCCCAGGTCGATGCCGATGATCTTGCCCATGTGTTACTCCTGAAGATGCTTGAAATCTGAAAAAAGACTGAACTGCTGCGAAGGTGCGGTTGCCCGACGGGTTTTCAAGGGACGGCGCCGGTGAAAACCCGCGACCGGCGCCTTATTTGGGGGCGGTGACGGTGACCAGGGCCGGGCGCAGCACGCGCTCGCTGATGAGGTAACCCTTTTGCAGCACGCTGACCACGGTGTTGGGGGCCTGGTCGGCCGGCACCACGCTGATGGCCTGGTGTTGGTGGGGGTCGAACTTCTCGCCGGCGGCGGGCGCGATCGGCAGCACCTTGTTGCGCTGCAGCGCGCTTTGCAGCTGCTTGAGCGTGGCTTCGGCGCCTTCGCGCACCTGTTGCACGGTGGCTTCCTGGATGGCCAGGCCGGCTTCCAGGCTGTCGATCACCGGCAGCAGGCTTTCGGCAAAGCCTTCCACCGCAAACTTGCGCACCTTGCTGACCTCTTCTTCGGTGCGGCGGCGCATGTTCTCCACCTCGGCCTTGGCGCGCAGGTACTGTTCGGCCAGGTCGGCGTTCTGGGCCTTGAGCTGGGACAGTTCCTGGGTGGCGTCGGCCTGCTGGGCGGCCGTGGCCGATTCGGCTTCTTCGGGGCTCAGGGGGGCGTTCGCGTCGTGGCCGTGGGGCGGGGTGGGGGTCGAATGCGGGTCGTGGGACATGGCGCGTGGGGTCTGGCGGAATGCCGTGAAAGGTGAAACAAGCGGACATTTGGGGGCGCGTGTGCGCCTTTCAAGCCCGGCAGGCGAAAAATCTGCGGGGCAGGGTCGCCCCGCCGGGTCAGCGCTGCGGCTGGTACACCTTCCGCAGCAGCCGGATCAGGGTGAGGCGCTCGTCGTCGCTCAGGTGGGTGACCGATTCGGACTCCAGCGAGGCGACGATGGCCTGGGTTTCGGCGTGCAGGGCGTTGCCCGCGGGGGTGAGGAACAGGCCCTGGGCGCGGCGGTCGGTCGGGTGTTCGCGCTTTTCCAGCAGGCCGCGTTTTTCCAGCTGCTTGACCATGCCCACCAGGTTGGGGGGCAGGATGTCGAGCGCGCTGCACAGTTGGCGCGAGGTGATGCCGGGGTTGTGTGCCACCAGGGTGAGCACCGAAAAATCGACCACGCGCAGGTCGAACGGCCCCATGCGCTGCATGAAGGTGCCGATCACCGCCAGCGCCGCGCGGCGGGCGTTGTAGCCCACCAGCGATTCGAGGAAGGCGGTGTTGACCGGGGCGGGGGCCTCGCCGGCGTCGGCCCCGGGGGACGGGCGGGCAGGGCGGGCGCCGGGGCGGGCGGCAGACGGGTCGGGGCGTGCGTTCATCGGTGTGGAGGCATCGAGCTAGCCCCGCATGTTAGCGCGCCGCGCCCCGCCATTCTGGCGCCTGGCTGACGGCGCCCCGGTTTCAGCCGCGCAGGGCGGCGGCGACCATGCCCAGGCGCATGGCGTGTTCTGGCCAGACCCAGCGCTCGAACGCCGGGGCGCTGGCCGCGCCCGGTGCCCCCGAGGCGCTGGCCAGGCGCGCCTGGGCCCAGGCCATCAGGCTGAGGGTGACCACGCGCAGGAAGTCGCCGGCCACCGGGTACAGGGCCTGGGCTTGGGCCGGCTGGCCGTTGAACTGCGCCAGCAGGCCGCGCAGCGCGTCGAAGCCGGCGCAGGCGCGTTCGCTGGCGGGGCTGGGGCGCCCGGCCAGGTCGGCCTGCAGGGCGTCCAGCAGGGCGCGCAGGGCGGCGCCGCCGTCGGGCAGCACCTTGCGGAACAGCAGGTCCTGGGCCTGGATTTCGTTGGTGCCTTCGTAAATCATGGCCACGCGGGCATCGCGCACCACCTGTTCGATGCCCCATTCGCGCACGTAGCCGTGGCCGCCGAAGACCTGCAGGCAGTCGCTGGCGCCCAGGAAGGCCTGGTCCGTCCAGGCGGACTTGAGCACCGGCGTGGCCAGCGCGCACCACTGCTGGGCCTGCTGGCGCCGGGCGGCGTCGGGGTGGTGTTTGGCCACGTCCAGCTCGATGGCGGTCTGGTAGGCCAGCACGCGGCCGGCGTCCACCCAGGCGCGCTGGGTGTCGAGCAGGCGCTGCACGGCGGGGTGTTCGATGATGAAGTCGGCCGCCTCGGCCGGGTTCTGCCGCACCGGGGCGCGCATCTGGCGGCGGTCGCGGGCGTAGGCGTCGGCCTTTTGCCAGGCCGCGTCGAGCAGGCCCACGCCCTGCAGCGCGACGTGCAGGCGCGCGGCGTTCATCATCAGGAACATGGCGTTGAGGCCCTTGCCCACCTCGCCCACGAGCCAGCCGGTGGCCTCGTCGAAGCGCATGACGCAGGTGGGGCTGCCGTGCAGGCCCATTTTTTCTTCGATGCGCTCGCACACGGCGGCGCTGCGGCGGCCGTCTTCGTAGAACTTGGGCACCAGGAACAGCGACAGGCCTTTGGGGCCGGGCGGGCTGTCGGGCAGGCGTGCCAGCACCAGGTGGACGATGTTGTCGGTCAGGTCGTGCTCGCCGCCGCTGATGAAGATTTTGGTGCCGCTGATTTGGTAGCTGCCGTCGGCCTGCGGCACGGCCTTGGTGCGGGCCAGCCCGAGGTCGGAGCCGGCGTGGGGTTCGGTCAGGCACATGGTGGCGAGCCATTCGCCGGTGGCCACTTTTTCCAGGTAGCGGGCTTGCAGTTCGGGGCTGGCGTGGTGCTTGATGCAGTCGTAGGCGCCGTGCAGCAGGCCGGGGGCCATGGTCCAGCCGTGGTTGGCGGCGCTGAGCCATTCGTACAGCACCATTTCCAGCACGGTGGGCAGGCCCTGGCCGCCATCGGCCGGGTTGCCCGACAGGGCCGGCCAGCCGGCCTGCCAGAAGGCCTGGTAGGCGTCGCGGAAGCCCGGGGGCATGGTCACCGCGCCGTCTTTCCACTGGGCGCCGATCTCGTCGCCGTCGCGGTTGAGCGGGGCCACCACCTCGCCCACGAACTTGCCGGCCTCTTCGAGCACCTGGCGCATCAGGTCGGGGTCGGCGTTGTCGGCCAGGGCGGGCAGCTCGGCCAGTGTGGCCGGGGCCTGCAGCACGTCGAACAGGATGAAGCCGATGTCTTCGGCACGGGGCTGGTAGTGGTTCATGGGTCGGAGGCGGTGCGGGTGGGGGTCAGCTGCAAAGGGCCTTGATGTCCTCGGGCACGGGGATGGCCTTGATGCGGTCCGGGTCATCGGGGTGCTTGACGCAGAAGGCGCGGGTTTCCAGGCCTTCGCACAGCACGGTGTCGCCGCGCATGACCACGTGTTTCTGGATCACCACCTTGTCGCGCCATTCGACGATGCTGGTGTGCACCTGCAGGCGTTCGCCGTAGGTGGCCGGGCGCATGAACTTGGTGTGGATTTCCAGCAGCGGGGTGCCGATGATGCCGCGCGTCTTGACCAGTTCGCGCCAGGGCGGCACGCCGCACTTGACGAAGAAGTTCAGGGAGGACGCGTCCATCCACTTGCTGAAGTTGGGGAAGAAGACGATGCCGGCGGGGTCGCAGTCGCCGAACATCACGTCCACTTCGTACACAACGGTTTTGGCCATACACAAATCTTTCGGTGTTGTTTCAGGGATGCCGTGGAACCGGCTTGGCCGGGCCACTGGCATCGCCCCCTGGAG
>NZ_JAAQQT010000617.1:0-57567 GCF_011742065.1 Aquabacterium sp. A08 | reverse complement strand
GATCTGCTGGCGCCAGCGCGCCAGCTGGTCGGCCGCGGCCTGCGGGCTGAGCTGCGCGCTGGGGCGCAGCAGGATGTGGCGCGCCAGGGTCTGGGTGACCTGGGTCTCGGGCAGCTTGGGGTTGCGCTTGTCCAGCACCTTGAGGATGTGGAAGCCGGCCCCGCTGCGCACCGGGCCGGTCACGCCGCCCACGGCCAGGCTGCGGGTGGCGTCCACGAACAGGCTGGGGTAGCGGTCGGCCGGGCGCGCGCCGATCTGGCCGCCGGCCTGCTTTTCCGGGCCGTCGGAAAAGCCGCGGGCCAGCGCCGCGAAGTCGTCGCCGGCCTGGGCGCGGCGGGCGATCTGCTCGGCGCGGGTGCGCAAGCGCTCCACCTCGGCCGGGCTGGCCTGGTCGGGCACGGCCACCAGCACCTGGGCCAGGTTCAGCACCGCGTCGGCGCCGGCGCTCTGCTGGTGTTCGCGCAGGTAGGCGTCGATGTCCTGCTCGCTGATGCGCACCCGGTTGTCCACCTCGCGCTCGCGCACCCGCTGCAGCAGCAGTTCGTTGCGCAGGTTGGTGCGGAAGGCCGCCGGCGTCAGGCCCACGCTTTGCAGCCGCTCGTGCAGTTGCGGCACGGTCAGCCGGTTCTGCGCGGCCACGTTGGCCTCGGCGTCGTTCAGGGTGTTGTCGTCCACCTTCACACCGATTTCGGCCGCCCACTGCAGCTGGGTTTTTTCCACGATCAGGCGCTCCAGCACCTGGCGTTCCAGTTCTTCGCGCGGCGGCAGGCTGCCGCCCTCGGGCGCCTGCACCCGGGCCAGGCGGGCGCGCACGTCGCCGCTGGTGATGGGTTCGGAGTTGACCAGCGCGACGATGTGTTCGGCGCCGCGCACGGCCCCGGTGGTGGGCAGGGCGGCGGCGTTGGCGCGCAGGGCCTGGGCCTGCACCGGGCCGGCCAGGGCCAGCCACAGGGCGGCGGCCAGAAGCGTGGGTTTATTCATAGCGTTCAAAACGGCTCGGCGGGTTGATGTCTTCGCGCAGGTACTGGTAGCGCGGCACGTTGTTCCTGAGCGTCTGCAGCGGGTTGGAGCCGATGCGCGAGAAGCCCGTGAATTCGAGCTGGAACAGGATGCGTTGGTTCGCGGTGCTGCGGCTTTGTTGCAGGCGTTCCAGCACCACCCGGCCGATCCAGCAGCCGCCGTCGTATTCCAGGCCGGCCACCAGGTCGACCACGCGGCGGTCCTGCAGGCTGTAGTTGAGGCGGCCGACGCTGTACCAGTGGCCGGGGCCCAGGCCCTGGCCCGAGCCGGCGGCGGGGGTGCCCGGGCCGAACAGGTCGTTCAGCGGCCACTGCCAGCCCAGGTCGAGCTGTTCGCTCACGCCTTTTTGCACCCGGTAGGCGGCGCTGACGGTGCGGTAGCGCCCCGGGTTGTAGCGCGCGCCCAGCGTGGTGCGCACCGACTCGCCGTCCTTGGGGTTGAACTGCACCGTGCCGTTGAACGACCACTGCGGCACCCAGTTGACGCTGGCGCCCACCAGCAGGTCGCTCAGGCGCTCGTTGGCCGGGGTTTCGTCGGGCAGGGTCACGAGTTGGTCGCGCAGGCGGATGCGCTGGGCCACGCCCAGGCTGAGCAGTTCGGCGCCGGTGTCGGGCTCGACCAGGCGGGTGGTCAGTCCCAGGGTGAGGGCGCGGGTGTCGGCGATGCGGTCGTGCCCGCCGTAGGGGTTGGGGGTGAAGACGGTGGCCAGGTTGAAGTCGAAGGCCGCGGTGTCGTACACCGGCAGGAAGCCCTGGTCGCGGTAGGGCGTCTGGACGAAATAGGCGCGCGGCTCCAGCGTTTGCTGCACCGCGCGGCCGAAGACGGTGGCGTCGCGGTCGAAGAACAGGCCGCTGTCCAGGGTGAAGGTGGGCAGGGTGTAACTGGCGCTGCGCTGGCCGTTGTCCAGCGGGGACTCAAACTGGTAGCGCCGCGCGTGCAGCTGCACCCCGGGGGTGACGTACCAGCCCGGCGCCTGCCAGGGGCGGCTCAGCTGGGCCACCAGCAGGCTGCGGGTGCCGTTGACGCCGTTGGCGTTGGCCGCGCGGTCCACCCGGAACTGGGTGGTGTCGGCCAGCAGCGACCAGCGCCACTGGTCCAGGCCACCCAGGCTGAAGCGGCCCAGTTGGTGGCGCAGGCTGATCGAGGGCACCCGGTCGTAGGGCGCGACGATGGGCGCGTCCACGTCCTGCAGCGTCTGCCAGGTGTAGGCGCCGGCCGAGAACGACCAGTTGCCCCGGTGCGCGGTGAACACCGCGTCGCTGGGCAGCAGGCGCTCGGTCAGCGAGGTGCTGGTGCGCGGGAAGTCGCGCCAGTAGTTGTCGTCGCTGACGCGGTTGAGGTTCAGGCGCAGGCCGACGCGGTCGAGCACCGGCACCGACTCGAAGCGGTGGGTGTGCTGCACGGTGCGGGCCCAGCGGTCCTCGTTGCGCAGCTTGTCCGAAGCCATGAAGGAGCCGCGCAGGGTGCCGGCGTAGTCGCGGTCTAGGTAGCGGAATTCGCCGCCCAGGTCCAGGCCGCGCTTGCTCATCACCGTGGGGTAGAGCGTGGCGTCGCGGTCGGGGGCCAGGTTCAGGTAGTAGGGCAGCGTGACTTCCAGGCCGCTCTGGTTGTCCAGGTTGATGGTGGGCGGCAGCACGCCGGACTTGCGCCGCTCCGACAGCGGGAAGCTGACCCAGGGCGAGGCCAGGATGGGCACGCCCTTGAAGCGCAGCACGCCGTTGGTGGCGGTGCCGGTTTCCTCGGCGTTGTCGAACTCGATGCGGCTGGCGGTGACCAGCCAGTCGGGCATCCAGTCGCCCCCCGGCGGGCGCTGGCAGGTGGAGTAGCGCACGTCGTGCGCCACGGCCAGGTTCTCGTTGACGAAATCGACCCGGCTGGCGTCGCCCACGCCACCGTTGCGCAGCAGCTCGAAGCGCGGTTGCTGGAACTGGCCCTCGAAGGTGTTGAGCTTGAGCTGCAGCGACGGGCCCTCGAACACATTGCCCATGCGGTTGATGCGCACCTGGCCCTCGGCCACGGCGGTGTCGGTGGCCAGGATGTGTTCCAGCCGGTCGGCGCGCAGCACGGTGTCGTGGCGGCGCAGCTCGGCGTGGCCTTCGACCACGGTGTTGACCCCGGTCTGCCCGCCAATGCGGTCGCCCGAGACGAAGGTGGGCGCCGCGCCGCGCGCGCTGGTCGGCAGCTGTTCGCTCAGGCGGTCCGACAGGCGCAGCGGCAGCGGCGCGTCCGGGCCTTCGGCCGCGGCCGACCCGAGCGGCCAGGCGGCGGCACACAGACAGGCCAGGGCGCTCCAGCGGGGTGGCGGGGCCAGGGCGTGCAGCAGGTCGGGCAGGCGGGAAAACACGGGCATGGGCTCAGGCGGTGGCGGGGCGGTCCACGGGCCGCCGCGCGGGCGTTCGTAGAATAGGTGCCCATTATCCATGAGCCCCATCGGCCCCCCGCGCCGCGCCCCGCATGACCACCACCGCCCCTTCCGACCCCACCGCCATCGTCTGGAGCGACGCCGCGCGCCAGGCCGCGTTCGCGCACTGGTTCCAGCAGCAGGCCGTGGCCCAGGGTTTGCGGCCCGACAGCCTGCGCCCGGCCTCGGCCGACGCCAGCTTTCGCCGCTACTTCCGCGCCGACCGCGACGCGGCCCACGGCGGCGGCACGGTGGTGGTGATGGACGCCCCGCCGGCCCAGGAGAACTGCCGCCCCTTCGTGGACGTGGCCGCCCTGCTGCGCGCCGCCGGCGTGCGCGTGCCCGACATCCTGGCCTGGGACGAGCCCCAGGGCTTCATGCTGCTGAGCGACCTGGGCGACCAGACCCTGCTGACCGCGCTCGACCCGGCGCGCCCGGCCGCCGCGCTGCCGCACTTCCAGGACGCCACCGCCGCGCTGCTGGACTGGCAACAGACCTCGCGCCCCGGCGTGCTGCCGGCCTACGACGAAGCCCTGCTGCGGCGCGAACTGCAGCTGTTCCCCGACTGGTACCTGGCCCAGCACAAGGGCGTGGCGCTGGACGACGCCGGCCGCGCCACCCTGGCGCGCACTTTTGACCTCATCGTCGAGCGCAACCTGGCCGCGCCCAGCGTGTTTGTGCACCGCGACTTCATGCCGCGCAACCTGATGCTGCCGCGCGCCGACGACCCGAACCAGCGCCTGGGCGTGCTCGACTTCCAGGACGCGGTCTACGGCCCCATCACCTACGACATCGCCTGCCTGATGCGCGACGCCTTCCTGACCTGGGAAGAAGACACGGTGCTGGACGTGACCATCCGCTACTGGGAGCGGGCGCGCAAACGGGGGATGATGGATTTTGACGGCTGGAGCGAGGACTTTGGCGCCTTTTATCGCGCGGTGGAGTGGATGGGGCTGCAGCGCCACCTGAAGGTCGCCGGCATCTTCGCGCGCCTGACGCTGCGCGACGGCAAACCCAAGTACCTGGCCGACGCGCCGCGCTTTATCCATTACATCCGCGGCACCGCGCTGCGTTACCGCGAACTGGCGCCGCTGGTGCGCCTGATCGACAAGGTCGAAGGCTGGGAGGCGGCCAGCGGCTTCGCCTACGGCCGGGTCTGAGGCGCTGCCGTGCCGCGCATCCACCACCCCGCCGCCCTGCAGCCCGGCCTGGTGTTCGAGCTGACGCCCGAGGGCGCCCGCCACGTGCAGGTGCTGCGCCTGCAGCCGGGCGACGCCCTGACCCTGTTCGGCGACCCGGTGGCCGGCGGCGAATGGACGGCCCAGGTGCGGCGCATGGGCCGCCAGAGCGTGGAGGTGGAGGCGCTGGCGCACACCCCCACCGAACGCGAACCCGCGCGTGCCGTGCACCTGGCCGTGGGCATGCCCGCCAACGACCGCATGGACTGGCTGGTGGAAAAAGCCACCGAGCTGGGGGTGGCCAGCCTCCAGCCGCTCATGACCGAGCGCAGCGTGCTGCGTCTGCAAGGCGAGCGGGCCGAGAAAAAGCGCGCCCACTGGCAGGCGGTGGCCGTGAGCGCCTGCGAGCAGTGCGGCGGCAACCGGGTGCCCACGGTGCACCCGGTGCAGACGCTGGAGGGCTGGAGCCGCCAGCCGGTGCCGGGCGCGCGTGCCGTGCTGTCGCTGGCCCCGGGCAGCCAGCCGCTGCCGGTCTGGTCCGCCGCCCAGGCCGCCGGCCAGCCGCTCTGGTTGCTGCACGGCCCCGAGGGCGGCCTGTCGCCCGCCGAAGAACAGCGCCTGCTGGGCCAGGGCTGGGCGCCGGTCGGCCTGGGGCCCCGCGTGCTGCGGGCCGAAACGGCGGCGGTGGCCGCGCTGGCGCTGCTGGTGCTCGGCCCGGGCCTTTAAAATCCCCCCATGCCCGCCACGCCCTCTTGCCTGCCACGTCCCCCGGTGTTTCCCGGGTCGGGCCTGGCCCGTGGGCGCTTTCATTCGGTCACGCCGCCCTGACCCGTGCCCCCGCCGGTGACGCCACCGGCCCACGCCTCACCCCCTCTTTCCACCGATCCGCCAGCGCCGGGCCCGTCCCGTGGGCGCCGGCCACCGCCTCCATGACCTTCCACACCTTGCGCCAGGACTGGCTGTCCAACGTCCGCCACGACCTGCTGGCCGGCCTCGTCGTTGCGTTGGCCCTCATCCCCGAAGCCATCGCGTTTTCCATCATCGCCGGGGTGGACCCCAAGGTCGGGCTCTACGCCTCGTTCTCCATGGCCGTCGTCATCGCCCTCGTGGGTGGGCGGCCGGGCATGATTTCCGCCGCCACCGGCGCCATGGCGCTGGTGATGGTCACGCTGGTGAAAGACCACGGCCTGCAGTACCTGCTGGCGGCCACGGTGCTGACCGGCGTGCTGCAAATCCTCGCCGGCTACCTGCGGCTGGCCGAGCTGATGCGCTTCGTTTCGCGCTCGGTGGTCACCGGCTTCGTCAACGCGCTGGCCATCCTCATCTTTCTGGCGCAGCTGCCGGAACTGACGAACGTGACCTGGCACGTCTACGCCATGACGGCGGCGGGCCTGGCCATCATCTACGGCCTGCCCCACCTCACCCGGGCGGTGCCGTCGCCGCTGGTCACCATCGTCGTGCTCACCGCCGTGGCCATCGCGCTGGACCTGGACATCCGCACCGTCAGCGACATGGGCGAACTGCCCGACAGCCTGCCGGTGTTCCTGCTGCCGGACATTCCGCTGAACCTGGAGACGCTGCGCATCGTTTTGCCGTATGCGGCGACGCTGACGGTGGTCGGTCTGCTGGAGTCGCTGATGACCGCCACCATCGTGGATGACCTGACCGACACCAAGAGCGACAAGCGCCGCGAATGCGTGGGCCAGGGCGTGGCCAACATCGCCACCGGCTTCATCGGTGGCATGGCCGGTTGCGCCATGATTGGCCAGTCGGTCATCAACGTGAAGTCGGGCGGGCGCGGGCGGCTGTCCACCTTTTCGGCCGGGGTATTTCTGCTGTTGCTGCTGCTGTTCCTGGGCGACTGGGTGGGCCGCATTCCCATGGCCGCGCTGGTGGCGGTCATGGTCATGGTGTCCATCGGCACCTTCAACTGGGGCTCCATCCGCAACCTGCGCGAACACCCCAAAAGCTCCAGCGTGGTGATGCTGGCCACCGTGGCGGTGACCGTGGCCACGCACGACCTGGCCAAAGGCGTGCTGACCGGCGTGTTGTTGTCGGGCTTCTTTTTTGCGCACAAGGTGGGCCAGATCCTGCGTATCCGGTCGCAGGCCAGCGAGGACGGCGCCACCCGCACCTACCAGGTGCTGGGGCAGGTGTTCTTCGCCAGCGCCGACCGCTTCGTCAACGCCTTCGACTGCAAGGAAGCGATCAAGCGGGTCGTCATCGACCTGAGCCGCGCGCATTTCTGGGACATCACCGCCGTGAGCGCGCTGGACAAGGTGGTGCTGAAGTTCCGCCGCGAGGGCGCGGAAGTGGAGGTCATCGGTCTCAACGCCGCCAGCGCCACCCTGGTGGACCGGTTCGCGGTGCACGACAAGGACGGCGCTGACGACCTGCTGCTGGGCCACTGAACGGGCCCAGCGCCCGCGCTCACTTCCAGCGCACCGGCTCCAGCGCCACGCTGCCCTTGTCGCTGCTCAGCGTCAGCACGCCGTCGTGCAGCGTGGCCTGCAGCTGCATGCTGCGTTCGGCCAGGCCGGCCAGGGCCTGGGCCGCGTCGGCCGGCAGGCGCCACACCTGCAGCCTGTCGAGCCGGCTCAGCTTGGTCTCGATGCCTTTCCACCACACGTCGGCCGAATACGCGTAGGGGTAGACGCGCACCGCGTCGGCCTGGCTGCAGGCCTTGGCCAGCGGCTTGTCTTCGGGCTGGCCCACCTCCATCCACAGGCGTTTGCGGCCGGTGAAGTCGGTCAGGTGGGCGTCGGGGTCGCTCGGGTCCGACAGGCCGGCGCCGAACGCCAGCGTGCCGTCGCCGCCGCAGGTGTCCTGCAGCTCGTGCGCGTTCAGCGCCAGCGCCACCAGCCGCACCATCATGCGCTCGTCGGTCTCGCTCGGGTGGCGGGCCAGCGTCAGCGCGTGGTCGGCGTAGTAGTTGTGGTCGATGTCGGCGATCTGCAGGTTCGCCTTGAAGATGGTGGATTTGATGGCCATGCGGGCGTCGGTCGGGGGGTCAGCGCGGGGCCAACACGGAGGGGTCGGTGTGGATCAGCTCGAGCGGGTAGCGCCGCCCGGCCAGGTGGTCTTCCATGCACTGCCGCACCAGCGGGCTGCGGTGGCGGTCGGCGCTGGCGCGCACCTCGTCGGGCGTCAACCACAGGGTGCGCACGATGCCGGTGTCCAGCGCGCGCCCGGCGATGGCCTCGCCCAGCGTGCCGCAGAAGGCGAAGCGCAGGTAGGTGATGTCCTCGCCGGTGGCGGGGCGCTGGAAGCGCGACAGGTAGAGGCCGACCAGGGCCGTGGGGGTGAACGGGTGCGCGGTTTCTTCCAGCGCCTCGCGGGCGCAGCCGGCGATGGGGTCTTCGCCCGGGTCCAGGTGACCGGCCGGGTTGTTCAGGCGCAGGCCTTCGGGGGTGTGCTCTTCCACGAGCAAGTAGCGGCCGTTGCGTTCGATGACGGCGGCCACGGTGACACTGGGTTTCCAACGGGCATTCATCGCCCCAGTTTAAGCCAAGGCCCGGCCATGAAAAAAACGGGCCCGCCCCCTGCGCAGGGGCGGGCCCGTGGGCGGTGCGGGCGGGCTCAGCCGCGCAGCGCGCTCAGCACTTCGTCCAGCATCTTCTTGGCGTCGCCGAACAGCATGCGGTTGTTGTCTTTGTAAAACAGCGGGTTGTCCACGCCGGCGTAGCCGCTGGCCATGGAGCGCTTCATCACGATGCTGGTTTTGGCCTTCCACACCTCCAGCACCGGCATGCCGGCGATGGGGCTGGTGGGGTCGTCTTGCGCCGCCGGGTTGACGATGTCGTTGGCGCCGATCACCATGGCCACGTCGGCCTCGGGGAAGTCGGCGTTGATCTCGTCCATTTCCATGACGATGTCGTAGGGCACCTTGGCCTCGGCCAGCAGCACGTTCATGTGGCCGGGCATGCGGCCCGCCACCGGGTGGATGGCAAAACGCACGTCCACGCCTTTGTCGCGCAGCGTGCGCACGATCTCGTTGACGGTGTGCTGTGCCTGGGCCACGGCCATGCCGTAGCCCGGCACGATGATCACGCTCTTGGCATCGCGCAGCAACTCGGCGGTTTCGGTGGCGCTGACCGGCGTCACCTCGCCCTGGGGCTCGGCAGGCGCGCCATTGCCCTTGGGTGTGGGCGCCCCGCTGCCAAAGCCACCGGCAATCACGCTGATGAAGTTGCGGTTCATCGCGGTGCACATGATGTAACTCAGGATGGCGCCCGAAGAGCCCACCAGCGCGCCCGTGACGATGAGCAGGTCGTTGCCCAGCATGAAGCCGGTCGCCGCCGCCGCCCAGCCCGAATAGCTGTTGAGCATGGACACCACCACCGGCATGTCGGCGCCACCAATGGCCATGACCATGTGGATGCCGAACAACAAGGCCAGCACGGTCATGATGGCCAGCGGCAGCATGCCATCGGCCACGGTTTCGGCGCGCATGAATTCACCACCGAACCAGATCACCACCAGCAGTGCGATCAGGTTGAGCCAGTGGCGTGCCGGCAGCAGCAGCGGCTTGCCCCCGATTTTGCCGTTGAGCTTGCCAAACGCGATGAGCGAACCCGAGAAGGTGACCGCACCGATGAGGATGCCGATGTAGATCTCGACCTGGTGGATGACTTTTTCGGCGCCCGTGTAGGCGATGGACGTGTCCACATAACTGGCAAAACCCACCAGACACGCGGCCAGGCCCACCAGGCTGTGCATGAGCGCGACCAGCTCGGGCATCTGGGTCATTTTCACAACTTTGGCGGCATACAGGCCCACGCTGCCCCCGAGCACCAGCGCGGCGATGACCCAGCCCAGGCCCGCGGCGGCCACTTTGGGGCCGAAGATGGTGGCCAGCACGGCCAGGGCCATGCCGATCATGCCGTACACGTTGCCCCGGCGTGACGTTTCGGGGTTGGACAACCCCCCGAGGCTGAGAATAAAGAGGATGGCGGCCCCGAGGTAGGCCACGGTGGTCAGGCTTTCGGACATGTTCGTCTCTTTCGGGTATTTATTTACGGAACATGGCGAGCATGCGACGCGTGACCGCGAAGCCACCGAACATGTTGATGGCGGTGACCAGCACGCCTACAAAAGCCAACCAGCGGATGAGCACATCGGGGCGACCGCCGGCCGTGGGGTCGGGTGGCCAAATCTGCACCAGCGCCCCAATCACGATGATGCTGGAGATGGCGTTGGTCACGCTCATGAGCGGCGTGTGCAGGGCCGGGGTCACGTTCCAGACTACCATGTAGCCAATGAAGCAGGCCAGCACGAACACGGTGAAGTGACCCAGGAAGGCCGCAGGCGCGTAGGCACCGATCAGCCAGAAAGCCAATGCGCCCAGGCCAAAGACGGTGGCCAGTGTTTTGGCGGGCAGCGGGCCGCTGTTGCCGTGGCCATGCGCGGTTGCCTTCGGCGCTGCAGCGGCGGCGGGTTGGGCCGCAGCGGGGGGCAGTTTGGGCGGTGGTGCCGGCCAGGTGACCTCGCCTTCCTTGACCACGGTCAGGCCACGGAGGGCATCGTCTTCAAAGTTGACGTGGATCACGCCGTCCTTGGTTTTGCACAGCTCCTCGGTCAGGCGCAGCAGGTTCGTGGCGTACAGCGTGGAGCTTTGCTTGGCCAAACGGCTGGCCAGGTCGGTGTAACCCACGATGGTCACGCCGTGGCGCACCACCGCTTCGCCGGGCACGGTCAGTTCGCAGTTGCCGCCTTGCTCGGCCGCCATGTCCACGATCACGCTGCCGGGGCGCATGCTCTGCACCATCTCGGCGGTGATCAGCTTGGGCGCGGGCTTGCCCGGAATCAGCGCGGTGGTGATGATGATGTCCACCTCGCGCGCTTGCTGCGCGTACATGGCGCGCTGCGCGGCCTGGAAGCCTTCGCTCATGACCTTGGCGTAGCCGCCACCGCCTGAGCCTTCTTCCTCGTAGTCCACCTTCACGAACTCGCCGCCCAGCGATTTGACCTGGTCGGCCACCTCGGCGCGGGTGTCGTTGGCGCGCACAATCGCGCCCAGGTTGGCGGCGGTGCCGATGGCGGCCAGCCCGGCCACACCGGCCCCGGCGATGAATACCTTGGCCGGCGGCACCTTGCCCGCGGCGGTGATCTGGCCGTTGAAGAAACGGCCAAAGGCGTTGGCCGCCTCCACCACCGCACGGTAGCCGGTCACGCCGGCCTGCGAGGTCAGCGCGTCCATCTTCTGCGCCCGGCTGAGCTGGCGCGGCAGGCAGTCGATGGCCAGCACCGTGGCTTTTTTGGCCTGCAGCTGCTGCATCAGGTCGGGGTTTTGCGCGGGCCAGACAAAGCCGACCAGGGTCGCGCCTTCGCGCAGCTGGGCCACCTCGCTCTCGGTCGGCGGGCGCACTTTGAAGACGATGTCCGCGGCGGTCCAGAGGTCCTGGGCGCTGGGCACCACCGTGGCACCAGCGGCCACGTAGGTGTCGTCGGCGAAGTTCGCGGCGTCGCCCGCCCCGGTTTCCACGGACACGGAAAAGCCCAACTTGACGAGTTTCTCCACCACGTCTGGCACGGTGGCCACCCGCTTCTCGCCGGCAAACGTCTCCTTGGGTATGCCAATCAGCATGCCTGTCTCCTCGTGTGCGCGCCTGTGCTGGCGCATTTTTCAAAAAATGGAAGTCGCCATTATGGGGGTGGCGTTGCGCACCCGCCCCCCTCTTGTCGGGGGTGACGCCAGACAACACTATATAACCATATACCAATATTTTGGCTTGGGGGTTTCTCCCGGCCGCCTGCCGGATTGAGCAGATCGGCCCGAGGAAACCCGCGGTCCTGCCGACGGCGCGCCGCCCGTGCACAATAATGTCAGTCAGCTGTCAGGAACCCGCGCGGACGACCGACGCGGCATTGCCACACCACAGAACACATTGGAGCCAAGCATGACCGTGACCGCCGCCGACCGGCCCTGGCTGAGCGCCTATCCCCCGGGCGTGCCGGCCGACATCGACACCCACGCCTACCCCTCTCTGGTGGCCCTGATGGAGGCCAGCTTCCAGCAGTACCGGGACCGCACCGCTTACAGCTTTCTGGGCAAGGACTTCAGCTACGCCGACACCGAGCAGCAGTCGCGCGCGCTGGCCGCCTACCTGCAGGGCCTGGGCCTGGCGCGCGGCGACCGGGTGGCGGTGATGATGCCCAACGTGCCGCAGTACCCGGCCACGGTCGCTGCCATCCTGCGCGCCGGGCTGGTGGTGGTCAACGTCAACCCGCTTTACACCGCGCGCGAGCTGGAATACCAGCTCAAGGACTCGGGCGCCAAGGCCATCGTCATCATCGAAAACTTTGCCCACACGCTGGCGCAGTGCTTGTCGCACACCCCGGTCAAGCACGTGGTGCTGTGCGCCATGGGCGACCGCCTGGGCTGGCTCAAGGGCGCGGTGGTGAACCACGTCGTGCGCAAGGTCAAGAAGCTGGTGCCGGCCTTCCACCTGCCCGGGGCGGTGCGCTACAACGACGCCGTGGCCAAGGGCGCGCGCCAGCCTTTCACCGCGCCCACGCTCGGCCCCGACGACGTCGCCCTGCTGCAGTACACCGGCGGCACCACCGGCGTCAGCAAGGGCGCGGTGCTGCTGCACCGCAACATCCTGGCCAACGTGCTGCAGTCCGAAGCCTGGAACGACCCGGTGATGCAGAAAATCCCGGCCGGGGAACAGTCCACCAGCGTCTGCGCGCTGCCGCTGTACCACATCTTCGCCTTCACGGTGAACATGATGCTGAGCATGCGCAACGGGGGCAAGACCATCCTCATTCCCAACCCGCGCGACCTGCCCGCGGTGCTCAAGGAGCTGAGCCAGCACACCTTCCACAGCTTCCCGGCGGTCAACACGCTGTTCAACGCGCTGCTGCACCACCCGGACTTCGACACGGTGAACTGGCGCAACCTGAAGGTGTCGGTGGGTGGCGGCATGGCGGTGCAAAGCGCGGTGGCGCAGAAGTGGCTGGAACGCACCGGCTGCCCCATCTGCGAGGGCTATGGCCTGTCGGAAACCAGCCCCTCGGCCAGTTGCAACCCGGTCACCAACACCGCCTTCACCGGCACCATCGGCGTGCCGCTGCCTGGCACCCGTATGAAGTGCATCGACGACGCCGGCCACGAGGTGCCGCTGGGCGAGCGCGGCGAGATCGCCATCCAGGGCCCGCAGGTCATGGCCGGCTACTGGCAGCGCCCGGACGAAACCGCCAAGGTCATGACCGCCGACGGCTGGTTCAAGACCGGCGACATCGGCGTGATGGATGCCCAAGGCTATTTCAAGATCGTGGACCGCAAGAAGGACATGATCCTCATCAGCGGTTTCAACGTGTACCCGAACGAGGTCGAGGACGTGGTCGCCCAGATGCCCGGGGTGCTGGAGTGCGCGGTGGTGGGCATCGCCGACGAGCACTCCGGCGAGGCGGTGAAGTTGATCGTCGTCAAGAAAGACGAGGCGCTGACCGAGGCGGATGTGCGAGACTATTGCAAGTCCCGCCTGACCGGGTACAAGCAGCCCAAGGTGGTGGAGTTCCGCACCGAGCTGCCCAAGACCCCGGTGGGCAAGATCCTGCGCCGGGAGTTGCGCGAGACGAAATAGCCGGAGTCACCGCCCATGGGTCAACGCATCGCCGTCATCAGTGCCGTCCACGAGGAACTGGCCGAAATCCTGGCCCTCATGCCCGACGAGCAGCGCACCGTGGCCGCCGGCCGCGAGTTCTGGCGCGGCCACCTGCAGGGGCACGAGGTGCTGGCGGTGCTGTCGGGCATCGGCAAGGTGGCGGCGGCCACCACCGCCACCGCGGTGATGGAGCGCTTCCAGCCGCAGCAGGTGCTGTTCACCGGCGTGGCCGGGGGGCTGGCCAGCGGGGTGGAGGTGGGCGACATCGTGGTCGGCACCGCCTTTTTGCAGCACGACCTGGACGCCTCGCCGCTGTTCCCGCGCTGGGAGGTGCCGGGCCGGGGCGTCAGCCGCTTCCCCGCCGACCTGGCGCTGACCCAGGTGCTGCACGAGGCCGCCCGCGACGCCGTGACCTGGCTGCCCAAGCTGCTGGATGCCGACACCCTGCGCCTGTTTGGCCTGCACGCGCCCAGCGTGCACCGGGGCGAGATCGCCACCGGCGACCGCTTCGTGGCCACCGCCGCCGAGAGCGCGGCCCTGCGCGCGGCCTTGCCCGAGGCGCTGGCGGTGGAGATGGAGTGCGCCGCCGTGGCCCAGGTCTGCGCCGACTATGGGGTGCCCTTTGCCGCGGTGCGCACCATTTCCGACCGGGCCGACGACGCCGCCCACGTCGATTTTTCCCGCTTCCTGCAGCAGGTGGCGCGCCACTACAGCGGGCGTATCGTGCGCAAGGCGCTCAACCTGCTTTGACCGCAAGGTCAAGCGGCGCAGTGGGTGCTCACTTGAGCCAGCCGCGCTTGCGGAAGTACACCATCGGCACCACCGCCGACAGCACCATCAGCCCGATCGCCAGCGGGTAGCCGAATTTCCACTGCAGTTCGGGCATGAACTGGAAGTTCATGCCGTAACTGCTGGCCACCAGCGTCGGTGGCAGCAGCGACACGCTGGCCACCGAAAAGATCTTGATGATCTTGTTCTGGTTGATGTTGATGAAACCGATGGTCGCGTCCATCAGGAAGTTGATCTTCTCGAACATGAACGCGGTGTGGCTGTCGAGCGAGTCCAGGTCGCGCAGGATCTGGCGCGCGTCCTCGAACTGCTCGGCGCTGAGCAGGCGGGTGCGCATCATGAAGCTGACCGCGCGGCGCGTGTCCATCATGTTGCGGCGGATGCGCCCGCTCATGTCCTCGTGCCGGGCGATGGCGCCCAGCACCTCGGAGGCGATCTCGTCCGTCACCTGGCCCGACAGCACCTTGCCGCTGATGCGTTCCAGGTCGTCGTAAATGCCCTCCACCGTGTCGGCGCAGTACTCGGCGTCGGTGTCGAACAGGCTCAGCAGCACGTCTTTCGCGTCCTTGATGAGGCCGGGCATGCGCCGCGCGCGCAGCCGCAGCAGGCGGAACACGGGCACGTCCTCGTCGTGGATGGAGAACAGCACGCCGCGGCTTTTCAGCTCGTCGTTGTGTTCGTTCAAGATGAACGCCACCCGCACCGCGCGCGGGTTGTCGTCGTCGTCGATGAGGAAGTCCGAGCGCACGTGCAGGTCGCCGTTGTCCTCTTCGAAGAAACGGGCGGATTCCTCGATGTCCTCGTCCATCGCGTCTTCGGGGATGGACAGGCCGAAGTGCTGGCGCACCCAACGGCGCTCTTCGGGCGTGGGCGACTCCAGGTCCACCCAGATGGGTTTGAACCGGGCAAGTTCTTCCAGGGACTCGATTTCTTCCTGGAACAGGCGGCCGTTGGCCAGGGTGAAGACGTTGAGCATGGGACGCTTCCTGAGGGCGACGATCGGACGGGAACGGGCGCAAGGCCGGGGCCTTGGAGCGGTGGGGTGCTTTCAGCCGCCGCCTGCCGTCCGGGCGGGGCCGGCGGCCCGCTTCAGGAAGACAGGACCTGCGCTGAAAGCACGCGACTGGGGCTGCTTTCCACGAGGAACTCCGTGTGATGACACAAGACCGACATTATTGCACCGCGTCATGACGGCGGTGTGTCGAAAAACGCCAGCAGTTCGTCGCGCCGCGCCATCGCATCGCTTTCGCCGCAGGCGATCAGGGCGTTGACGAAGGGCGGCTCGAACAGCAGGTAGCTGGCCAGCGCGGCGGCGCTGCCGGTGGCGCCGCGGTGGGTGTCCAGCGCCCCCAGCCCCACCAGCGTGTGGCGGGCCGCGGCCGGCAGCGCGTGCACGTGCTTGAGCGCCAGTTCGTCCAGCGACACGCTGGGCTGGATCGCCAGCACCTCCACCGGCCGGTAGGGCAGCAGGTGGCCCAGCCCGGGCGGCAGGTTGGCCAAGGTGGCGCTGACACGCTGGGCCTGCTCCACGTCGGCCTGCAGGGTGTCGTGGAACACGCTGGCCAGGGCGTGGCCGGCGATGGTGCCGGCGGTCGGGTCGTCCACCGGGCCGCCACCGGCCAGGCCGGCGCGCTGCGGCTGGCCCACCCCGATCACCAGGATCTGGCGCGCGCCCAGCTGGATGGCCGGCGACAGCGGCGAGAGCTGGCGCATCGAGCCGTCGCCGAAAAACGCCTTCTGGCCGTCCACCCACAGCGGCACCGCCGGGAACAGGAAGGGGATGGCGCTGGACGCTATCAGGTGCTCGATGCCGATGGGCTGGGCGCTGGCCCGCCGGCCCGGGCGGCGCCAGGGCGGCACCGGCTCGTCGGGGCGGGTCTGGTAGAAGGTCCAGTGCTCGCCGGTGGTGTAGCTGGACGCGGTCACGGCCAGCGCGTCGATCACCCGGGCCTGCAGCGCCGCTTCGATCTGCGCCAGCCGCAGGGTGCGGTGCAGGGTGTCCACCAGCGGCAGGGTGTCGAGCAGGGCGCGGTGGCGGCGCACCTGGCGCATCAGCGTCAGCCCGGCGGTGAGCAGGTTGGGCCAGCCCCAGCGCGGGCTGTCGAGCCGGTACACCTGCGCCGACTGCAGGCGTTGCCAGAAGCCGGCCAGGGCGTGGAAGGCGCCCAGGCCCTGCACCGCTTCGCTGGCCAGGTAGCTGGCGTTGAGCGCGCCGGCCGAGGTGCCCAGCAGCACCTGGAACGGAAACGCGGTGTCGGCAGGGCGGTGCTGGGCCAGCAGCCGCGCCAGCGCCCGCAGCACGCCGGCCTGGTAGGCGGTGCGGGCGCCGCCGCCCATCAGCACCAGCGCCCGCGGCGCGGCCCCGGTCGCCCACGGTCCGGGGGCCGGCGTCAGGCCGCTGGAAATCAGGGTGTGCAAGGCCATCGCATGACTCAATCCCCCCATCATGCCAGCCAAACCGGCCCGGTCCGCGGCAGGCGTCTGGGGGTTTTCCAGGGGGTCGGTTTGCGGTGGGTCAATACCCCTGCGCGGCGCCCTGGAATTGCTGCACCGCACGCTTGCCGATTTGGTCCGATGCGGGCATAGTGGGGTCAACAGGCCACGTTTTCGCGGCCCCGGCGCTCCGGCACCGGGGCTTGGACCACCGGAGCAAAGGAGGCTCTTCATGAACTTGACGATCAGCGGTCACCACCTCGACATCACACCCGCCTTGCGCTCTTACGTCACGACCAAGCTGGACCGCATCTCCCGGCATTTCGACCAGGTCGTGGACATCAAAGTCCTCCTGACCGTCGACAAGATCAAGGAAAAGGACCACCGCCAGAAGGCCGAGTGCAATATCCACGTCAAAGGCAAGGACATCTTCGCGGAAAGCACCCACGCCGACCTCTACGCCGCCGTGGACGAACTGGCCGACAAGCTCGACCGCCAGGTGCTGCGCTACAAGGACAAGGCCCAGGACCACCACCACGAATCGGTGAAACGCGAGTTGCAATGACCCCTGCGTCACGGCGCTGACACCACAGCGCTGCAACAGGCCGCTGGCTTTGTCAAGCGGCCTGTTTGTTTTTGGGGACTAGGCAGAAACCCGCATACGGGCATAATCCGCCCTTCGTGAGGCCGTCATATGAACCGACTTTCTGCCATTTTGCCTGCTGAACAGGTGCTGGTCGCGGTGGATGCCACCAGCAAAAAGCGTGCGTTTGAAGAAGCAGGGTTGCTCTTCGAGTCCCTGCACGGGCTCAACCGCGCGCTCATCACCGACAGCCTGTTCGCCCGCGAACGCCTGGGTTCGACCGGCCTGGGCCACGGCGTGGCCATCCCGCACGGCCGCATCAAGGGCCTCAAGCAGCCGCTGGCCGCGGTGTTCCAGCTGGCCAACCCGATCGGCTTCGACGCGCCCGACGAACAGCCGGTGCGCCTGATGATCTTCCTGCTGGTGCCCGAGGCCGCCACCCAGAAGCACCTGGAAATCCTGTCGGAAATCGCCGAACTGCTGAGCGACGGCGGCTTGCGTGAGCAGATGAAGGCCTGTGCCGCCGCCACCGACCTGCACGGCCTGATCGCCGGCTGGCAGTCGGCCCACGCCGCCGCCTGACGCCCCCTCTCCCGCGCCGGCGCCCGCGATGAAACCCACCGCCGTCAGCGCCGACGCCTTGTTCGAGGCGCACCGCGAAACCCTCAAGTGGCAGTGGGTCGCGGGGTCGGTCGCCTCCGAGCGCCGCTTCGACGAAAAAGCCGTCACCGAGGCGCGTTCCAGCGCCGACCTGGTCGGCTACCTGAACTACATCCACCCCTACCGCGTGCAGGTACTGGGCGAGCGCGAGGTGCGCTACCTGACCCATTCCACCGACGAGGACTGCCGCCGCCGCGTCTCGCGCATGGTGGTGCTGGAGCCGCCCGCCCTGGTGGTGGCCGACGACCAGACGCCCCCGGCCGAACTGGTGGCCATGTGCGAGCGCGCTCACATTCCCCTGTTCACCACCGGCCACTCCGCGGCCTTCGTCATCGACGTGCTGCGTGCCTTCCTGTCACGCCACTTTGCCGAGCGCACCACCATGCACGGGGTGTTCATGGACATCCTGGGCCTGGGCGTGCTCATCACCGGCGAATCGGGGCTGGGCAAGAGCGAGCTGGGGCTGGAGCTGATCTCGCGCGGGCACGGCCTGGTGGCCGACGACGCGGTGGACATCGACCGCGTCAACCAGACCACGCTGGAGGGCCGCTGCCCGGACCTGCTGCAAAACCTGCTGGAGGTGCGCGGCATCGGCCTGCTCGACATCAAGGCCATCTTTGGCGAGACGGCGGTGCGGCGCAAGATGCGGCTGCGCCTGATCGTGCACCTGGTGCGCAAGGAAACCATGGAGCGCGACTACGACCGGCTGCCGCACGAGCCGCTGCACCAGGACGTGCTGGGCGTGGCGGTGCGCAAGGCGGTGATCCAGGTGGTGGCCGGACGCAACATCGCGGTGCTGGTGGAGGCCGCGGTGCGCAACACCATCCTGCAGCTGCGCGGCATCGACACCTACCAGGAATTCGTGCAGCGCCAGCGCGCCGCCATGCTGCGCAACTTCTGAGGCTCAACCCCCCGCGCGGCGCGGGCGGCTGCGGTGTTCGCAGTCGGTCTTGGTGCAGTGGGCGTAGAGCGACAGGGCGTGTTCCTGCAGCTCGAAGCCGCGCGACTGGGCGATGGAGTGCTGGCGCTTTTCGATCTCGGCGTCGTAAAACTCCTCGACCCGGCCGCAGTCCAGGCAGACCAGGTGGTCGTGGTGCTGGCCTTCGTTGAGTTCGTACACCGCCTTGCCCGACTCGAAGTTGCTGCGCACCAGCAGCCCGGCCTGCTCGAACTGGGTCAGCACCCGGTAGACCGTGGCCAGGCCGATGTCGGCGTGGTCCTCCAGCAGCACCCGGAACACGTCTTCGGCCGTCATGTGGCGCTGTTTGCCCGTCTGGAAAATGTCCAAGATCTTGATGCGGGGCAGGGTGGCCTTCAGACCGGTGCTTTTGAGTTCTTCGATGTGGTTCATGCGGGTCCGCCCAGGGGTCGGTCGGGCCGCGCGGGCGGCGGCCCGGCACGGCGCGGCGTGAGGCATGGGCGCAGGCCCACGGCTACAATGGACCGAATGATATAACCTGGCGCCGCATTCCGCGCGCGCCCGTGCCCGAGAACGCAACGCCATGATGTCTACTCCCCTCCCGAGGCGCGTCCGCCGCAGCGGCGTGCTGGCCCTGACCCTCGCGGTGGCGGCCCTGGCCGGCTGCTCCAGCCTGGGCAACGTGGGCTCGTCCATGAGCACCCTGGGTGGCCTGATCACCCCCTACAAGATCGACATCCTGCAGGGCAACGTGGTGGTGCGCGAACAGGTGCAGGCGCTGCAGCCCGGCATGTCGCGCGAGCAGGTGCGGGGCATCCTGGGCACCCCGCTGATCGCCAGTGTCTTCCACGCCGACCGCTGGGACTACGTTTTCACCTTCAAGCGCCAGGGCCAGGAGCCGCAGATGCGCAAGGTGGCCGTGTTCTTCGACGGCGACCGCCTGGCCAAGGTGGAGGCCGACGAGCTGCCCTCGGAGGAGGAATTCGTCGCCTCGCTGGACGTGCGCCGCAGCGCCGCCAAGCCGCCGGTGCTGGAAGCCACCGAGGCCCAGTTGCAGAGCTTCCGCGACAAATACCCCAGCCGCGGCGCCCCGGCCACCGCCAACGTGCCGGCCGCCCCCGCCCCCACCAGCTACCCCCCGCTGGAAACGCGCTGACCCCATGAGCACCGACACCCTCCACCGCGTCTGCATCGCAGGCGCCAGCGGCCGCATGGGCCGCATGCTGATCGAAGCCGTCCAGGCCGCCGACGATTGCTGCCTCAGCGGCGCCCTCGACCTGCCCACCAGCACCGCGCTGGGCCAGGACCCGGCCGCTTTCCTGGGCCAGACCAGCGGCGTGGCCATCGCGGCCGACCTGGCCACCCTGGCCGGCAGCCAGGTGTTGATCGACTTCACCCGCCCCGAGGGCACCCTGGCCCACCTGCGCGCCTGCGTGCAGCACGGCGTCAAGCTGGTGATCGGCACCACCGGGTTTTCCGACGAACAGAAGGCCGAGATCGCCGAGGCCTCGAAGCACATCGCCATCATGATGGCACCCAACATGAGCGTGGGCGTGAACGTGACGCTGAAGCTGCTGGACATGGCGGCCCGCGCCCTGTCCACCGGCTACGACATCGAAATCGTCGAGGCCCACCACCGCCACAAGGTGGACGCGCCCAGTGGCACCGCCCTGAAGATGGGCGAGGTGATCGCCGACGCCCTGGGCCGCGACCTGAAGGATTGCGCGGTGTACGAGCGCTATGGCCACACCGGCGAGCGCGACCCGTCCAGCATCGGCTTTGCCACCGTGCGCGGCGGCGACGTGGTGGGCGACCACACCGTCATGTTCCTGGGCACCGGCGAGCGCATCGAGATTTCGCACAAGTCCGGCAGCCGCGTGTCCTACGCCCAGGGCAGCCTGCGCGCCGTGCGCTTCCTGGCCGGCCGGCCGAACGGCCTGTACGACATGTTCGACGTGCTGGGCCTGCGTTGACCCCCGATTGAACGACCACCCCCGGGGCCGAGCCCGGGGGGCAGGCCCCCGTGGGGGCTGGAGAGACCGTGATGCAAGACAAATACAGCCACACCGACGTGGAGCGCGCCGCGCACGCCCACTGGACCGCCCGCGACGCCTACCGCGTGCACGAACACGCCACCGACGCGCAAGGCAAACCGAAGCCCAAGTTCTACGCCTGCTCCATGCTGCCCTACCCCAGCGGCAAGCTGCACATGGGCCACGTGCGCAACTACACCATCAACGACATGATGGCGCGCCAGCTGCGCATGCAGGGCCACAACGTGCTCATGCCCATGGGTTGGGACGCCTTCGGCCTGCCGGCCGAGAACGCCGCCCTGAAGAACAAGGTGCCGCCGGCGCAGTGGACCTACTCCAACATCGCGTACATGAAGCAGCAGATGCAGGCCATGGGCCTGGCCATCGACTGGTCGCGCGAGGTGGCCACCTGCTCACCCGCCTACTACAAGTGGAACCAGTGGCTGTTCCTGAAGATGCTGGAAAAAGGCATTGCTTACCGCAAGACCCAGGTGGTGAACTGGGACCCGGTGGACCAGACGGTGCTCGCCAACGAACAGGTGATCGACGGGCGCGGCTGGCGCACCGGTGCGCCGGTGGAAAAGCGCGAAATTCCCGGCTATTACCTGAACATCACCGCCTATGCCGACGAATTGCTGCAGCACGTGCAGCTGGGCAACGAGCACGCCACGCTGGACGGCTGGCCCGACAAGGTGCGGCTGATGCAGGAAAACTGGATCGGCAAGAGCGAAGGCGTGCGTTTTGCCTTCCCGCACCAGATCCGCGGCCACGACGGCAACCTGATCGGCGACGGGCGCCTGTACGTGTTCACCACCCGCGCCGACACCATCATGGGCGTGACCTTTGCGGCGGTGGCGGCGGAGCACCCGCTGGCGGCGCACGCGGCCGAGAAGAACCCGGCGTTGCAGGCCTTCATTGAAGAATGCAAGACGGGCGGCACCACCGAGGCCGAGCTGGCCACGCAAGAGAAGAAGGGCATGCCCACCGGGCTGACGGTGACGCACCCGCTGACCGGCGCCGAGGTGCCGGTGTGGGTGGGCAACTACGTGCTGATGAGCTACGGCGATGGCGCGGTGATGGGGGTGCCGGCGCACGACGAGCGCGACTTTGCGTTTGCGCTGAAGTATGGGTTGGCGATCCAGCAGGTGGTTGGCGTTGCAGATGCTGCGGTGGCGCAAGGGGTGGCCCCCGGTTCGTCAGTCCCAGGCTCCGATTCCTCACCGGGGGCCACCCCTTCCGCCACCTCTCTGGTGTTCGATGCCACGAAATGGCAGGACTGGTACGCGGACAAGACCGGGTCGCTGGTGTGCGTGAATTCCGGCGTGCTGGATGGCCTGCCTTACAAAGCCGCCGTCAACAAGGTCGCGGAACTGCTGGCGGCCCAAGGCCTGGGCGAGAAGAAAACCACCTTCCGCCTGCGCGACTGGGGTATCAGCCGCCAGCGCTACTGGGGCACGCCCATCCCCATCATCCACTGCCCGCAGCACGGCTCGGTGCCGGTTCCCGAGAAGGACCTGCCGGTGGTGCTGCCAGAAGACTGCGTGCCGGACGGCTCGGGCAACCCGCTGGTCAAGCACGAAGGTTTCCACGCCGGCGTGACCTGCCCGATCTGCGGCGCTGCGGCCCGCCGCGAAACCGACACCATGGACACCTTCGTGGACTCGTCCTGGTACTTCATGCGCTACTGCGACCCCACCAACGCCGACGCGATGGTGGCCGAAGGCGCGCAGTACTGGATGCCGATGGACCAGTACATCGGTGGCATCGAGCACGCCATCCTGCACCTGCTGTATGCGCGTTTCTGGACCAAGGTGATGCGTGACCTCGGCCTGGTGCAGGTGGACGAGCCGTTCAAGAAGCTGCTCACGCAGGGCATGGTGCTCAACCACATTTACAGCCGCCGCACCGCCAAGGGCGGCAAGGACTACTTCTGGCCGCACGACGTGGAGCACGTGCTCGACGAAACCGGCAAGGTGGTGGGCGCCAAGCTGAAGAACGAAGCCGACAGCGGCGACGGCCGCCTGCCGGTGGGCACGCCCATCGACTACGAGGGCGTGGGCACCATGTCCAAGTCCAAGAACAACGGCGTGGACCCGCAGGACCTGATCGAGAAGTACGGCGCCGACACCGCGCGCCTGTACACCATGTTCACCGCCCCGCCCGAGGCCACGCTGGAGTGGAACGACGCCGCCGTGGAGGGCAGCTACCGCTTCCTGCGCCGGGTGTGGAACTTCGGCGTCAAGCTGGGCCAGAACGACTGGAGCCAGGCCGTGGCCAGCACCGCCGGCGCCAGCCGCCTGGCCGACGTGGCCTTCGGCAAGGAAGCCAAGGCGCTGCGCCGCGAAATCCACACCGTGCTCAAGCAGGTGGACTACGACTACCAGCGCATGCAGTACAACACCGTGGTGTCGGGCTGCATGAAGATGCTCAACGCGCTGGAGGACTTCAAGGCCCTGCAGGCCGACGGCGCCCAGGTGGCGCTGATCGAAGGCTTTGGTGTGCTGTTGCGCTGCCTGTACCCGGCCACGCCGCACATCGCCCACGCGCTGTGGAGCGAGTTGGGCTACGCCAACGAACTGGGCGACCTGCTGGACGCCGCCTGGCCACAGGTGGACCCGTCGGCCCTGGTGCAGGACGAGATCGAACTCATGCTGCAGATCAACGGCAAGCTGCGCGGGTCCATTCTGGTGCCGGCCGGCGCCGACAAGGCCGCCATCGAGGCCGCTGCGCTGGCCAGCGAAGCGGTGCAGAAGCAGGCCGAAGGCGCGGCACCCAAAAAGGTGGTGGTGGTGCCGGGCCGCCTGGTCAACGTGGTGCTGTGACCGCCATGCCCACCCGCCGCCTCACCCTGCTGGCCCTGACGGCCTTGCCGCTGCTGACGGCCTGCGGCTTTCGCCTGCGCGGCAGCAACGTGCGCCCGGCCTTCGACAGCCTGCGCCTGATCGCCCCGGGCGAAACCGCCACGGTGCTGCAACTGGCCGCGCTGCTGCAGGCCAGCGGGGTGCGGGTGGTCGGCACCGGCGCCGCCCCGGCCGAGCCCGGCAGCCCCAGCGAAGCCGTGGTGCTGACCGTGCTGCAGGACCAACGCGAACGCGTGGTGGTGGGCACCACCGCCGCCGGCCAGGTGCGCGAACTGCAACTGCGGCAGCGTTTTCGCTTCCAGTTGCGCACGGCCGCCGGCAAAGACCTCATCGGTGCCACCGAGCTGTTGCAGGAGCGCGAACTCAGCTTCACCGAAACCCAGGTGCTGGGCAAGGAAATGGAAGAAGAGCTGCTCTACACCGACATGCAGAACGCGGTGGTGCGCCAGCTCATGACCCGACTGGCCGCCCTCAAGGGGCTGTGACCGGACGGCCCCAGACCGGCCCGTGCCCGCCGCCCCGGCGCGCCGGCACGGTCTGTGGCTGGTCGGACGCCGTCAGCGTGTAACGCACCGGGCCGCGGTCGGCCTCCAGCACCGCGCGGCCGGGGCCCAGCACCCGCTCCTGGCCCGGGGCCAGGAAATGGTCCGTCCCGTCGCCGGATTGGGTGAGCCACACCCGGCCGCTGACCACGCGCAGCCGGCGGCCGCTGGCAGGGTCAGGGCCTGGCCGGCGGGCAGGGTCTGGAAAACAAGGTCGGGTGTGGTCATGGCGGGCTCCGGTGTGGTGCCTCCACTGTGCGCCAGCGGCCGCCGGCCGAACAGACACAGCCCCGCGCCAAGTGCGCCGTGCAGCGCCGCGCGCCCGGCCGTCTGTGCGGGCCGAGCCGGGGCCGATCTGTACCGGTTGTCGTGGTTTCCTGTGCGCCGCCCTCCGGCACAATGAAGCCACCATGACGACCGCCGACGCCCCCGCCCCCCTGTACGCCCAGATCGCGCAGCGCGTGGCGCGCCTGATCGACGGCGAGGTGTTCAAGACCGGCCAGCGCCTGCCCTCGGTGCGCGACCTGGCGGCGCAGAACGGGGTGTCGGTGTCCACCGCGGTGCAGGCCTTCCAGTGGCTGGAGGAGCGCCACTTGGTGACGGCGCGGCCCAAGGCCGGCTACTTTGTGGCGCCGCGCGGCAAGGGCCCGGCGCTGCCGGCGGTGAGCCGCCCGCCGCGGCACAGCCTGCTGGTGCAGCGCAACAGCCGCACCGAAACCATCGCGGTGTTCCAGCCGCAACAGGGCGAGGTGAGTTTTGGCGCCGGCTACCCGGTGCCGCAGCCGGTCAGCTTCGGTGGCGCCTGCCCCAAGGACCCGACCTTCTTCGACGAGGACCGGGTGCGCGTGGCGCTGGCGCGCGCCACCCGGGTGCACCGGCTCAGCCTGATCGAGTACACCGACTCCCCCGGCACGCCCGCGCTGCGCGAGGCGGTGGCGCGCCGCGCCATGCACCTGGGTTGCCAGCTGGCGGCGGACGACCTCATCATCACCACCAGCTGCATCCACGCGGTGGGCCTGTGCCTGCGCGCGGTGACGCAGCCGGGCGACGTGGTGGCGCTGGAGTCGCCCACCCACTTCGGCTTTCTGGACCTGCTGGAGTCGCTCAGCCTGCGGGTGCTGGAGATCCCGACCCACCCCAAGCACGGCCTGTCGCTGGCGGCGCTGCAGCTGGCGCTGGACACGCAGCCGGTGAAGGCAGTGCTGTCGGTGCCGACGCTGTCCAACCCGCTGGGCGCGGTGATGAAACACGCCGACAAGCGCGCCCTGGTGCAGCTGCTGGCGGCGCGGCAGATCCCGCTGATCGAGGACGTGGTGTTCAACGACCTGCTGGCCTCGGACGAGCGGCGCAAGGCGGCCAAGGCCTTCGACACCGAGGGCGGCGTCATGGTGTGCGGTTCGTTTTCCAAGACCGTGGCGCCGGGCGTGCGCCTGGGCTGGGTGGAGGCCGGGCGCTGGAAGGACCGGGTGACCACGCTCAAGCGGGTGCAGGGCGGCCCCACCAACGTGGTGCTGGAGCACGCGCTGGCCGATCTGCTGTCGCAAGGCGGCTATGAGGGGCGCATGCGCCGTCTGAGCGCGCTGATGAAGGAGCGCCTGCGCGAGGCGCGCGGGCTGATCAACCGCGACTTTCCGCGCGGCACCCGGGTCAGCGACCCCTCGGCCGGCTACACGCTGTGGGTGGAGTTGCCCGAGTCGCTGGACGCGATGGCGCTGTTCCAGCGCTGCGTGGCCGAAGGCATCACCTTCGGGCCGGGGGCGTTGTTCACCGCCACCGACCGCTTCCGCCACTGCCTGCGGCTGAGCTTTGCCGGCGCCTGGACCGACGTGGAACGCCAGGCCCTGGCCCGCATCGGGGCGCTGGCCCGGCAGCTCGGCGGCGCCTGAGTCGCCCGGCCGCCCTCAGGCGCGGCGCATCAGCGTGCTCTTGCCGAACAGGCTTTCGATCAGGTCCACCGCCAACCGCGCGGTCTGGTTGCGCACGTCCAGTGCCGGGTTCAGCTCCATCACGTCCAGGCTGGCCAGGCGGCCGGTGTCGGCGATCATCTCCATGCACAGCTGCGCTTCGCGGTAGCTGGGGCCACCCGGCACGGTGGTGCCCACGCCGGGGGCGATCTCGGGGTCCAGAAAGTCCACGTCGAAGCTGACGTGCAGGTGGGTGTCGGCGTCGAGCCCGCTCAGGGCCAGCGCCATGGTCTGGCGCATGCCGTGTTCGTCGATGTGGCGCATGTCGAACACCTCCAGCCCCTGGGCGTGGACGAAGCGTTTTTCGCCCGGGTCCACGCTGCGGATGCCGATCTGCCGCACCTCGGCCGGCGAGATGGCCGGGCTGTGGCCGGCCAGGCCGGTGAGGGTCGGGGGGCCGAAGCCGCACAGGCAGGCCACCGGCATGCCGTGCAGGTGGCCGCTGGGCGTGAGCGCCGAGGTGTTGAAGTCGGCATGGGCGTCCAGCCACAGCACCCGCAGCCGGCGGCCCTGGGCGCGGCAGTGGCGCGCCACCGCGGCGATGGAGCCCATAGCCAGGCAGTGGTCGCCGCCGAGCAGGATGGGCAGGTGGCCCTGGGCCAGCTCGGCGTGCACCGCGTCGTGGACCAGGCGGTTCCAGGCCACCACCTCGTCCAGGTGGCGGTAGCCGTCCCGGGGGGCTTGCCAGGGGTTGGCCGGGCCGTGCAGGTTGCCCCGGTCCAGCACCGCCAGGCCGTGGCTGTGCAGGGCCGGGCCCAGGCCGGCCACGCGCAGGGCCTCGGGCCCCATGGAGGCGCCCCGCGCGCCGGCGCCCACGTCGGTGGGGGCGCCCAGCAGCGCCACCGGGCGCCCGCCGGGCAGGGCAGAGTTGGTTACCATAGATCGCGGTTCCGGTTCGAGCCAAGGAGCGACATGCAGGTCCAGATTCTCGGGTGTTCGGGGGCCATCGCGCAACACGCGCGCACCACCGCCTTCCTCATCGACGACCGCATCCTGGTGGATGCGGGCACCGGCGTGGGCGACCTGACGGTGGAGGCGATGCTGCGGATCGAGCACGTGTTCCTGACCCATGCCCACCTGGACCACGTGGCCGCGCTGCCGCTGATGCTCGACGCCGTGGCCAGCGGCCTGACCCGCCCGCTGGTGGTGCACGCCCTGCCCGAGACCATTGCCGCGCTGCAACGCCACGTCTTCAACGGCACCATTTGGCCCGATTTTTCGGCCATTCCCAGTCCGCAGGCGCCGTTTCTGGTGTTTGAGCCGCTGCGGGTGGGCGCGGTGGTCGAGGCCGCCGGCCACCGGGTGGAGGCGCTGCCGGCGGCGCACACCGTGCCGGCGGTGGGCTACGCGGTGGACACCCCGGCCGGCCACTGGGTGTTCAGCGGCGACACCGGCGGCCACCCGGCGTTCTGGGCCCGCGTCAACCAGCTGCGCCTGGCCATGCTGGTGATCGAAACCGCCTTCAGCGAACGCGAGCTGGAGCTGGCGCTGCGCAGCCAGCACCTGTGCCCCAGCCTGCTGGCCGAGGAGCTGCAGCACCTGGACCGCGCGCGCCACCCGAACCTGCGCATCGCCATCACCCACACCAAGCCCATGGAGCGCGAGCTGATCGCGGCCGAGGTGGCGCAGATGGGCCTGGACACCGCCCATCCGCTGCTCTGGCTGGAGGCGGGCCAGGTGTTCGACCTGTCCGCGCCGGTTCAGCCCAGGTAGCGGTCGATGTCCACCGCGTCGATCTGCTCGGGCCGCAGGAAGCGCTCGGCGTAGGCGCGGTACACGCCGGAGGTGAGGAAGAGGTCGAACAGCACCGGGTCGATGTGCCGGTCCTTCTTGAAGAAGCTCAGGATCTGGATCGCCTCGGACAGGGTCTTGGCCTTTTTGTAGGGCCGGTCGCTGGCGGTGAGGGCCTCGAAAATGTCGGCGATGGCCATGATGCGCGAAGGCACCGACAGCTGCTCCGCCGCCAGCCGGCGCGGGTAGCCGCTGCCGGTGAGGGTTTCGTGGTGGGTGCCGGCGTACTCGGGCACGCGGCGCAGGCTGGGCGGCAGGGGCATGTTCTCCAGCATCACGATGGTCTGGACGATGTGCTCCTGGATCTTGAAGCGCTCCTCCTCGGTCAGGGTGCCGCGCCCGACCGCCAGGTTGTGCAGCTCGCCGTGGTGGTAAAGGTACTCGGGCACCTGGAGCCGGAAGCCGTACTTCGGGTCCAGCGCCGCGGTGGGCGGGCGTTCGACGACGTGGTGCGGCCGGTCGGCCAGCAAGGCCTCCGGCGCCGGCAGCGGCGCGGCGGCGGTGCGTTCGTGGCGCGCCAGTTCTTCCTGGCCCAGGCCCAGCCGGTCGTCGAAGTGGCGCCACCAGGTCTGCTGCGCGATGCGTTGCAGCCGCTCCACCCGTTCCGGCGCCATGAATTCGCCGCCCAGGTTGCACTCGGCCACGAAGGCGAAGTCGTCCCGCAGTGTGGCCTGGCGCGCGGCGAAACGGGCGTCGGCGTCGGCCACGGCCTCGCCGCGTTCGTGGATGGCCTGCAGGCGCTCGATCTGGGCGTCGCGCAGCAGCACCTCGAAGCGGGTGCGCACCTCGTGGATGCGGTTGTAGAGGGTTTCGAGCTTGGTCGCCTTGTCCACCACGTACTCCGGCGTGGTCACCTTGCCGCAGTCGTGCAGCCAGGCGCCGATGCGGAATTCGCGCCACTCGTCCTCGGTCTGGAAGCGGAAATCGGCCAGCGGCCCTTCGCTGACCGCGCAGGCCTGCTCGGCCAGCATCAGCGCCAGCTCGGGCACGCGCTCGCAGTGGCCGCCGGTGTGGGCGCTCTTGGCATCGATGGCACCGGCGATCATCTGGATGGTGGCGTCCAGCAGGGCCTTTTGCGCGTCGAGCAGGTTCTGGTTTTCGATGGCCACCGCGGCCTGTGCCGCCACCGCTTCGACGAAGCCGACGATCTCGGGGTCGAACGGCACCGCCGCGCCGCGCCCGTCCTGGGCGTTCATCAGCTGCAACACGCCGATCACCTCGCCGCCGCGCGGGCGGATCGGCACGCACAGCAGCGACACCACGCGCAGGCCCGACGCGTCGCTGAAGCGCTTGGTGCCGCTCACGTCGAAGCGGGTTTCGCGGTAGATGTCGTCGATCACCACCGTCTCGCCGGTCAGGGCGACGTGGGTGGCCACGAAGCGGTGCTGGGGCTGGCCGTCGGGGCCGTGCAGGGGCAGGCGCAGTTCGGGCAGGGGGTCGTTGCTGGTGCGCAGGGCGAAACGCAGGTGCTCGCCTTCGCGCAGCAGCAGCGTGGCGGCCTGGCAGTGGGCCAGGGAACGGGCGCCGAACAGGGCGTTGCGCAGCAGGGTGTCGCGGTCGCGCACCCGGCCCAGCTCGATACCGGTGTCCACCAGCCGCTGCAGCTTGCCCTGGGCCAGCTCCAGCGCCTCGGTGCGCTGTTTGAGGGATGCGAACATGGTCTGCTGCGCGTCGCCCAGCAGGCCGACCTCGTACAGGTGCGAGCGCACCGGCTGCGGCGCGGTGCTGAAGTCGATGCGCTGGATGCGCTCGGAGTTGTCGGCCAGCACCCGCAGGGCGCGGGTCACGCCGCGGGTGCCGAACCAGGCCAGCGGCAGCAGCACCAGCAACACCGCCAGGGTGGAGCCCAGCATGCGGTTGCGGGTGTCGATGGCGCTGGCGGTGAAGTCCGACAGCGGCGCGAACACCAGCACCTGAAAACGCGCACCGGGCAGCGGCTCGACGGTGTGCTGCACCATGACGTGGGCTTCGCCGCCGAGCGAGACGCGCGCCACCCGGTCGTTGCCCAGCGCGGCGGCGGTGCGGGCGGCGGCCTGCCACAGCGGCAGGGGCACGTCGCGCAGCACAGCCAGCGGCGACAAGGCCAGGCCGTGCCCCGGCCCGCGCCCGGAGGCGCCCAGCGCCCGGCCCTGGTCGTCCAGCACGGCCACGGCGCCGTTGTCCGACAGGGCGCTGGCGTCCAGAAAGGCCTGCAGGCTGGTCAGCGTCAGGTCCACGCCGAACACGCCGCCGCCGCCGGCCAGCGGGGCGGCGGTGGTCAGGCCGGGCGCCTGGGTGCTGGCAAAGGTGTAGGCGGCCCCCAGCACCGGGCCCTGCTGGGCCTGTGCCTCGCGGTACCAGCTGCGTTCGGTGGGGTGGTAGCTGCTGGGCTGTTCGCGTTCGCCCAGCACGCCACCGGCGCGGTCGAAAAACCGCCAGTGCTCGGTGCGGGCGGTCCTGGCGGCTGGGCGCAGGGTGCGCACCGCGCGGTGCGTGCCGGCCGGCGCCCGCAAGGCCGCCACGATGCGCGGGTCGCCGCGCACCGCCACGGTTTGCAGGAAGTCGCCGTTGTCCAGCCCGTAGTACAGGCCATAGAGGTGCGGGTGCAAATCGAGCGCGGCAGCCCAGGCGGGCAGCAGCAGGTCGCCGCTGACGCGCCCGTCGCGGTCGCGCAGCAGGCGCGCGTCCACCGCCCCCAGCGTCTGCGCCAGCTCCAGGCCCACGTCCAGCCGGGCGCGGAACTCGCCGGTCACCCGTTGGGCCACGTGGTCGAAGCGCTCGCGGGCGTTGTCGTCGGCCAGCTCGTTGCTGTGCCACCACACCACCGAGGCCAGCACCAGCGTGACCAGGCCGATGAGGCCGGCCGCGCTGCCCACGATCCAGGGCTGGAAGCGGATCAGTGCCAGCCAGGGCTGGCCCGGGCCGTGGCGTCGGCGGGGTGCCGGGGGGGCGGTGTCCATGAAAACTCCCGGTAGGAAGGTGGGGTGCCCCGCAATTTAACTGCTAAATTGCCCCCGTTGACGGCACGCGGGAGCGCCATGCGCAGAAACACACTGTCTTTGAACGCCCTGGGCCTGTGGCTGGGGCTGGGCATGGCCGTGCTGGGCCTGTGGTTGCTGCTGGCCGACCCCCTGCCGCTGCAGGCGCTGCGCCACCAGGGCCACGACCAGTACCAGCGTTGGCACCCCCGCGCCTACGTGCCGGCGCCGGTGCGCATCGTCGACATCGACGAAGCCAGCCTGGCCCGGCTGGGCCAGTGGCCCTGGCCCCGCACCCGCCTGGCCGACCTGCTGGCGCGCCTGCGCGCGGCCGGGGCCGCGGCGGTGGGCTTTGACGTGCTGTTCGCCGAGGCCGACCGCACCTCGCCCAATGCGGTGGTGGACGCCTGGCCGCTGCCACTGGCCGAGCGCCAGCGCCTGCGCCAACTGCCCGACCACGACGCCGTGTTCGCGCAGGCCCTGCAGGCCGGCGGCGACGCGGTGCTGGGCTTTGCCCTGCGCCACGAGGCGGCGCCCGGCGGCGGTGCGCGGGAACCGGCGGTGCCGTCGCGCTTCGTCTGGGTGGGCGGGCCGGCGGCGCCCCAGGCCCTGCACGGCTTTGCCAGCGCGGTGCCGGCCCTGGACGCGCTGGACCGCGCCGCCGCCGGCCACGGTGCCCTGACCTTTGTGCCCGACGCCGACGGCGTGGTGCGGCGCGTGCCGCTGGCGCTGCGCCTGGGCGAGCGGCCGGTGCCGTCGCTGGTGGCCGAGGTGCTGCGCGTGGGCCAGGGGGCCAGCAACCACCTGCTCTCGGTGGCCGACCACGGCCGCGCCCTGACCGGCTGGCGCAGCGGCGCGGTGGCGGTGCCCACCACCCCGCGCGGCGAGCTGTGGCTGCACTACACCGCGCCCGTGCCCGGGCGCTACCTGCCCGCCTGGCAGGTGCTGGACGGCGGCTTCGACCCGGCCCAGGTGGCTGGCCAGCTGGTGCTGGTGGGCAGCTCCGCCCAGGGGTTGATGGACCTGCGCCTGAACCCCCTGGGTCGCGTCATGCCCGGGGTCGAGGCCCACGCCCAGGCGCTGGAACAGGCCCTGACCGGCCACTTCCTGCAGCGGCCCGACTGGGCCCGCGCCCTGGAGGCCCTGGTGCTGGCCGCCGGCACCCTGCTCCTGGCCGCGCTGGCCACCCGGGCCCGCGCCTGGGTTGGCGCCGCCGTGGCCGGGGTGGCCCTGGCCGCCCTGTTGGGGGGCGGCTGGTGGGCCTTCCGCCGGCACGGCCTGCTGCTCGACAGTTTCACCCCGGCGCTGGTCTGGCTCGCCACCTTTGTGGCCGCCAGCCTGGCGCACCACCTGTGGAGCGAGCGGCAGCAGCGCTTCATCCGCAACGCCTTCGCCCGCTACGTCTCGCCCAACCGGGTGGACTACCTCGTCGCGCATCCGGACACGCTGGCCCTGGGTGGCCAGCGCCAGACCTGCAGCTTCGTCTTCACCGACTTGGCCGGCTTCACCGGCCTGATGGAAAAGACCGACCCGGCCCAGGCGCTGAGCCTGCTCAACCGCTACCTGGAGGGCATGGTCGAGATCGCCTTCCGCCACCAGGGCACGCTGGACCGCATCGTCGGCGACGCGGTGGCGGTGATGTTCTCGGCCCCGGTGCCCCAGCCCGACCACGCCCAGCGCGCGCTCGACTGCGCCTTGGACATGCACGCCTTCGCCACCCGCTACGCCCTCGACCTGCAGGCCCGCGGCGTCCCCTTCGGCCACACCCGGCTCGGGGTGCACAGCGGCGAGGTCCTCGTCGGCAACTTCGGCGGCGAGGCGCTGTTCGACTACCGCGCGCTGGGCGACGCGGTCAACACCGCGTCGCGGCTGGAAGGGGTGAACAAGCACCTGGGCACCCGGCTGTGCGTGTCGGCGGTGACGCTGGCCGACTGCCGTGCGGTGAGCGCGCGGCCGGTGGGCCGGCTGGTGCTGGTGGGCAAGACCGAACCCTTGCCGGTGTTCGAGCCCCTGACCCCGCAGACCCCGCCCGGCTACGCCCCGCTGGTGGCCTACGACGAGGCCTACCATGCCCTGGCCGACGGCGACCCCGGCGCCGCCGAACGCTTCGCCCGGCTGCACGCCGCCCACCCCGACGACCCGCTGGTGCGCTTGCACCACACGCGCCTGCAGCGGCTCACACCGGCGGAACGGGCGGCGCAGACCGACCGCCTCGTCATGGACGCCAAATGACCCCGGCCGGGGGCTTATTCCTCGACCTTGAGCAGAAACTGGGTGCCGCGCACGCCGATGGTGCCGGTGGGGGTGGTGACCTGGACCGCCTCGGGTTGCAGCTTGGCGATGACGCCCGAGACGTAGTTCAGCGTGCCACGGCCCATGCGGGCCCCGAGCTGGAGCCGGCCCTGGGCGGGCTGGTAGAGGTAGTTTTCCACCACCAGTTCGGTGTTCGGCCCGAAGGACATGACCGTGTTGTCCTGGAAGGTGACGCCCAGGCTGGCGGCCGGGCCGGTCTGGAGCACGCTGCCCAGCGCCACCGGCGTGCCGGGCCGCGCCGCCACGGTCTGGCCGGCGGTGGTCACCTGGGCCGCGCCGCTGACGGTCTTGACGTAGCCGATGGCGTCGGCCGCGGCCGCGCCGACGCTGCACAGCGTCAGGCCACACAGCAGGGTTGGGACAAGCAGGGCGGGCAGGCGGGTCATGGGCGAAACGGCGGCAAAAGTTGCGGGACGGTGGCGCCACACCCCGGCCGGCGTGGGTACACTGGCGCCGGGACCCACTATCGTCCATAACCGCGCCGTTGGCAAGTTCCCGCCGCCGCGCCCGCCCCAGGAGCCGACCGTGTCCGCTTTGCCCCCCCCTGTGTTTTCGCGCTGGACCGCCCTGGCCCTGCTGGCCCTGGCCGCGGCCGGGCTGGCCGGTTGCGCCGCGCCGCCCGCGCTGCCCAAGTCCTACGTGGTGCTGTTGCCCAGCCCGGACGGCAGCGTGGGCCGCGTCACGGTGGACGGGCCCGCCGGCCGCCAGACCCTGAGCCAGGCCGGCCAGGCCGCCGGGGCCGACGGCTCGGCCGTGGCCCAGCCGCCCGACGCCGAGCGCCTGGCGCGCGACTTCGGCGCGGCGCAACAGGCCCGCCCGCTGCTGCCCGAGGCCTTCATGCTGTACTTTGAAACCGGCGGCGCGCGCCTGACCCCGGCCGCCGAAACCACCTGGACCCAGCTGCTGCAACGCATCCGCGAACGCGGCGCGCAGGGCATGGTCGATGTGTCGGTCATCGGCCACACCGACACGGTGGGTCGCCCCGAAGTGAACGCCCGCGTGTCGCAGGAACGCGCCGAGGCCGTGGCCCAGCGCCTGCGCGGCGCCGGGGTGGAGCAGCTGGTCATCCAGGTGGAGGCCCACGGCGAAAGCAACCCGCTGGTGCCCACCGTCGACGACACGCCCGAGCCGCGCAACCGGCGCGTCGAAATCACGGTGCGCTGAACCGCATGCAGGTTCCGGCATCCCAGCTCCAGGCCCACCTGCAACGCGGCCTGCGCCCGCTCTACACCCTGCACGGCGACGACCCGCTGCTGCAGCAGGAAGCGGCCGACGCCATCCGCGCCGCGGCCCGGGCCCAGGGCCACACCGAGCGCACCGTGTTCACCGTGGCCGGGGCCCATTTCGACTGGAGCGCGGTGCTGGCCGCCGGCGGCGCGCTCAGCCTGTTCGCCGACAAGCAGCTGGTGGAGGTGCGCATCCCCTCGGGCAAGCCGGGCAAGGACGGCTCGCAGGCCCTGCAGCGCCTGGCCGAGGTGGCCGCCGGCCACGACAGCACGCTGACCCTGGTGCTGCTGCCGCGGCTGGACGCCGCCACCCTCAAAGGCGCCTGGTTCGCCGCGCTCGACGGCCACGGCGTGACCGTGCGGCTGGACCCGGTGGAGCGGCCGCAGCTGCCGGGCTGGATCGCCCAGCGGCTGCAGGCCCAGGGCCAGCACGTGCAGGCCGGCGAGGCCGGGCAGCGCACCTTGGCCTTCGTCGCCGACCGGGTCGAGGGCAACCTGCTGGCCGCGCACCAGGAAATCCAGAAGCTGGGGCTGTTGTACCCGCCGGGCGAACTCGATTTCGCGCAGGTGGAGAGCGCGGTGCTGAACGTGGCCCGCTACGACCCCTTCAAGCTGGCCGAGGCGGTGCTCGACGGCCAGCCGGCGCGGGTGCAGCGCATGCTCGACGGCCTGCAGGCCGAGGGCGAAGCCCCGGTGCTGGTGCACTGGGCCTTGAGCGAGGACATCCGCGCGCTGCACAAGGTGAAAACCGCCGCGGCCGGCAAGCCCCTGCCCATGGTGCTGCGCGAGCTGCGCATCTGGGGCCCGCGCGAAAAACGCTTCGAGCGCGCCGTGCCGCGCCTGGCGCTGCCGCAGCTGGCGCAGTGGCTGCAGGACGCGCACACGGTGGACGGCATCGTCAAAGGCCTGAAGCACCCGGCCTGGCCGCACGACCCCTGGCAGGCCCTGCACCGCCTGGCGCTGGGCGTGTGCCAGGCCTGCGCGCTGCGCTGAAGCCGGCGCCGCGCCACTGGGCGGGCGGCGCAATACCCTCGCCCGGCCGCGGGGCGGGGCTGCCCAATCTTGGGGGGACCGACTAAAATCGCGGTTTCCGGCCGCGCCCGTGCGGCCCTTGCCGCCGCGACACGCCCATGCTCTACCCCGAACTCTTCAAGCAACTCGAATCCGTCCGCTGGGACATGGACAAGGACATCCCCTGGGACACCTTCGACGCCAGCCAGCTGAGCGACGAACAGGCGCAGACCATCAAGATGAACGCCATCACGGAATGGGCGGCGCTGCCGGCCACCGAGATGTTCCTGCGCGACAACCGCGACGACAGCGACTTTTCCGCCTTCATGTCGATCTGGTTCTTCGAGGAACAAAAGCATTCGCTGGTGCTGATGGAGTACCTGCGCCGCTTCCGCCCCGACCTGGTGCCGACCGAGGAAGAGCTGCACGCGGTGCGCTTCGAGTTCGACCCGGCGCCGCCCCTGGAAACGCTGATGCTGCACTTCTGCGGCGAAATCCGCCTGAACCACTGGTACCGCCGCGCGGCCGAATGGCACACCGAGCCGGTGATCAAGGCCATCTACACCACGCTGAGCCAGGACGAAGCCCGCCACGGCGGCGCCTACCTGCGCTACATGAAGCGTGCCATTGCCAAGTTCGGCAACGAGGCCAAGGCCGCGTTTGCCAAGGTGGGCGTGCTGATGGCCAGCGCCCGCCGCACCGCGCAGGCGCTGCACCCGACCAACCTGCACGTGAGCAAGGCGCACTACCCGCGCGACACGGTGCAGAGCCGCCTGCCCGACCCGGAATGGCTGGAACAGTGGCTGAGCCAGCAGATCCAGTTCGACGCCGCCTGGGAAACCAAGGTGGTCGACCGCATCCTGCACAACCTGAGCCTGCTGATGGACGGCAGCTTCAAGACGGTGCAGGAGCTCAACCGCTTCCGCAAGGAGATGGCGGCCACCCTGCCGGCCACCGGCGCCTACCAGGGCGCCTGAGCCCTCACACCGGGCCCAGCACCTGGGCCCAGAGGGCGCGCACCGCGTCGATGTGGGCCTGCAGCGGCGCCGGGTCGATCTGGGTGGCGGTTTCGTCCAGTCGGGCGCGGTGCTGGCGCTGGCGCATGTCGCGGTAGGCGTCGGCCGCCGCGCTGCCCAGGCCGGCCGGCAGCAGGCCCACCTGCTCGGCGCGCTGCAGCAGCGCGATGTTGCCCAGGTTGCCGCGCAGTTCGGGGTGCGCCGCCGACCGCGACAGCACCAGGAACTGGACGATGAATTCCACGTCGATCATGCCGCCCGGGCTGTGCTTGATGTCGAACAGGCCTTCGCGCACCGGGTGGGCGGCGCGCATTTTTTCGCGCATGGTGCGGATTTCGCCGACCAGGGCGGCCACGTCGCGCGGCGCGGTCATCACCGCCTCGCGCACCGCGTCGAAGCGCGGCGCCAGTTCGGGTGTGCCCAGCACGAAGCGCGCCCGGGTGATGGCCTGGTGCTCCCAGGTCCAGGCGGTGTTGCTGCCGCGGTTCTGCTGGTAGTTGGCGTAGGCGTCGAAACTGGTCACCAGCAGGCCGGAGTTGCCGTTGGGGCGCAGCGCGGTGTCGATCTCGAACAGGTCGCCCTCGCCGGTTTTCACGGTGAGCCAGTTGATCATCTTGCGCACGAAGGCGGAATAGACCTCGGACGCCCGCTCGTCGTCGTCCTCGTACACAAACACGATGTCGAGGTCGCTGCCGTAGCCCAGTTCCTTGCCGCCCAATTTGCCGTAGCCGATGATGGCGTGGCGCGGTGTGTCGCGGTGGCGGTTTTTCAGGCGCTCCCAGCACCAGCGGCCGGTGACGCGCAGCACCGCGTCGGCCAGGGCGCTCAGGTCGTCGGCCACCTGCTCCACGGTCAGCACGCCTTCGACGTCGCGCGCCAGGGTGCGGAAGGTTTCGGCGTGGTGGGCGCGGCGCAGCAGGTTGAGCAGTTCCTCGTCGTCGTCCTCGCCGGTGTGGGCCAGCGAGCGTTTGCGCGCCTCCAGCTCGGCCTCGAACTGGGCGGGGTCGAAGCGGTCTTCGTAGAGTTGGCGGCTGGCCAGTTCGTCGATCACACCGGGGTGCTTGAGCAGGTAGCGCGCCGGCCATTTGGCCGCGCCGAACACGCGCAGCAGCCGCTCGTGCACCGACGGCCGCTCCTGCAGCAGCGCCAGGTAGCTTTCGCGGCGCAGCAGCGGCTCGATCCAGTCGGCCATGCGCAGCGCGCCCTGTTCGCTGACGCGGCCGTCTTCCAGCCAGGCGCCGGTGCGCTGCACCAGCCGGGCCAGGCGCTGGCGCGTGTCCTCGCGCAGGGCCAGCACGCGCGGGTGTTCGCACCAGTCGGCCACCTTGGCGGCGAAGCTGGGCGGCAGCTGCGCCAGCACCGACTGCAGGTCCTCCACCGCGCTGCGGGCCTTGCCGTTGCAGGTCTTGCCGTTGCACTGGCCGGGGTGGGCGCCCAGGAGCGTGTCGAACTCCTGGGCCACGGTTTCGCGGTGCGCGTCCAGCGCGTGCAGGAAGGCGCAGGCGTCGGCAAAGCCCAGGGTGGCGGCGATCCAGGCCAGGTCGTCGTCGCGCGTGGGCAGGATGTGGGTTTGCTGGTCGTCCAGGTACTGGATGCGGTGCTCGACCCGGCGCAGGAAGTCGTAGGCGGCGGCCAGGGCCTCGACCTTGTCGGGCGGCATCAGGCCGGCGCGTTGCAGGCGCGGCAGCGCGGCCAGGGTGGGGCGGGTGCGCAGCTCGGGGAACTGGCCGCCGCGCACCACCTGCAGCAGCTGCACGGTGAACTCGATTTCGCGGATGCCGCCGCGCGAGAGCTTGACGTCGTGGGCGCGCTCGGGGTGGCCGGCGGCGCGCTTGCTGGCGTGGTCGCGGATCTGGCGGTGCAGGGTGCGCAGCGACTCGAACACGTTGTAGTCGAGGTAGCGCCGGAACACAAAGGGCAGCACCACGCCGCGCAGGGCCTGGGCGCCGCCGGCCTCGATGGCGCGGCGCGGCGCCACCACCCGGCTCTTGAGCCAGGCGAAGCGTTCCCATTCGCGGCCCTGCACCAGGAAGTATTCCTCCAGCGCGCCCAGCGACACCGCCGGCGGCCCCGAGTTGCCGTTGGGGCGCAGCGCCAGGTCCACCCGGAACACCTGGCCGTGTTCGGTGGTGTCGCCGATCAGCGCGTACACCCGCTTGACGACCTTGCCGAAGTACTCGTGGTTGGAAATGCGCTGGCGGCCCTCGGCGTTGCCGGCGGTCTCGCCGTCGTGGTCGTAGACGTAGATCAGGTCGATGTCGCTGGAGACGTTGAGCTCGCGCGCGCCGAACTTGCCCATGCCGATGATCCAGACCTCGGCCCGGCGCAGCACGGTGCCTTGTGCGGCGGGCACGCTGGGGTCGGCGTATTGCGGGGCGCCGTGCAGGGCGTCCAGCTCGGCCAGGGCCTGGGTCAGGGCCTCGTCCAGCGCCAGTTCGGCCAGTTCGGTCACGGCGCCGGTCACCAGGGCCAGCGGCGCGTTGCCTTCGCAGTCCAGCACCGCCAACCGCTCCAGCACCAGGTGGCGCAGCACGCGCAGGGCGCTGGCCAGGTCCAGCCCCTGGTCGCGCAGGGCGGTCAGCCCGGCCCGCAGCCGGTCGCGGTCCGGGGCGCCGTCGGGCAGGCAGGCGCGTTCACGGTCGTAGCGGCGGCGGATGCGCTGCACAAAACGCGAATGGGCCGCCGCGCCGTGAAGTTTGGATACAAATTGCGTCGCATTGGCAGAGCCTGCCGGGTCGCTGACCATCATAATTTCGCGTGCTCAAGAATCCTGGTTCCACCCTACCCCCGCGCCGCCTCCGGATGGCGGCGTGGCTGGCCCGCACCGCGCTGTGGCTGGTGGTGCTGGCCTGGGGCCTGCTGGCCCTGAGCTGGGGGGTGCTGCATGCGGTCATTGTGCCGCGAGTTGGCGAATGGCGCCCGGCGCTGGAGTCGGTGGCCACGCGTGCCCTGGGTGTGCCGGTGCGGGTCGGCGCGGTGGCGGCCGTGGCCGGTGGCCCGATCCCGGCGTTCGAGCTGCACGACGTGCGCCTGTTCGACGCCCGCGGCCACGAAGCGCTGCACCTGCCCCGGGTCCAGGCCGCGCTGTCGGTGCGTTCGCTCTGGCGCTTGGGCTTCGAGCAGTTGCTGATCGACGGCGCGGTGCTGGACGTGCGCCGCACCGCCGCCGGGCGCATCGAGCTCGGCGGCATCGACGTCTCGCCCGACCCGGACCGCGACAGCGGCCGCGTGGCCGACTGGTTTTTCGGACAGCGCGAATTCGCCATCCGCCAGGGCACGCTGCGCTGGACCGACGACACCCGCCCCGGGCTGCCGCCGCTGCAGCTGGACCAGGTGGACGCGGTGTTCCGCAACCCCGGCCGCCAGCACCACTGGCGCCTGGACGCCACGCCCCCGCCGGCCCTGGGGCAGCGCGTCAGCCTGCGCGGGCGTTTCCAGCGCCCGGTCTGGCAGACCCGGGCCGGCGCCTGGCGCGACTGGAGCGGCACCGCCTACGCCGAGGCGCCGCTGCTGGACCTGCAGCCGCTGGCGCCCTACCTGAACCTGGCGGCCTGGACCGCCGTGGCCGAGCCGCGCGGCCGGGGCGCCTGGCGCGCCTGGGCCACGGCCGAGCGCGGGCGCCTCACCGACGCCAGCGCCGACGTGGCGCTGCAGGGCGTGGCCCTGCGCGGGCGCGCCGACGGCCCACCCCTGGCCCTGCAGGCCCTGCGTGGGCGGTTCAACTGGCAGGGCGACGGCGCGCGCACCCGCCTGTCCACCGAGGGCCTGGCCTTCACCACCGCCGCCGGCCTGGCCTGGCCCGGTGGCGACCTGGCCTACACCCAGACCCGGGCCCCGGACGGCCGGCTGCGCGAGTGGGCCGCCGAGGCCAGCCGCTTCGACCTGGCGGTGCTGCCGCCGCTGGCCCCCTGGCTGCCACTGCCCGACGGCGACCTGCCCACCCTGGCGGCGCTGCAACCCCAGGGCCAGGCCGAGGCGCTGGCCCTGCGCTGGGCCCAGGGCGAGCGCCCTGGCGATGCGCCGCGTTGGTCGGCCAGCGGCCGGGTGCGCGGCCTGGCCCTGCAGGCGGCGGCGGTGCCCGAACCCCAGACCCTGCCCGACGGTGGCTTGGACCACCCCTTGGCCCGCCCCGGGGTGCGCGGCGCCGACGTCGATTTCACCCTGGACCAGGACGGCGGCCGGGCCCAGCTGCGCCTGCAGGACGGCGCGCTGACCTTCCCTGGCCTGTTCGCCGAGCCCGAACTGCCGCTGGCCCAGCTCAGCACCGACCTGACCTGGCGCCGCAGCGGCGACCGGTTCGAGGTCGAACTGCCGCAGCTGCGCTTCGCCAACGCCGACGCCGAGGGCGAAGGCCGGGTGCGCTGGCGCACCGCCGACCCGGCCACCAGCCCGGCGCGCTCGCGCTTTCCCGGCGTCATCGACCTGGACGTGCAGATGGCCCGGGCCGACGGCGCCCGCGTCCACCGCTACCTGCCGCAGGCCATCCCGGACAGCGTGCGCCGCTACTTGCGCGAAGCCGTGGCGCAGGCGCAGGCGCGCGACGTGCGCTTCCAGGTCAGCGGCGACCTGTGGGACTTTCCCTACGCCGACCCCCGGCTGGGCCGGTTTGAGGTGCGCGGCCAGCTGCAGCAGGTGGCCCTGGCCTACGTGCCCGAACACCTGCGCCCCACCGACGCCGCCCCCTGGCCGGCGCTCGACCAGGTGCAGGCCACGCTGCACATCGACCGGGTGGCCCTGCACATCGCCGGCGCCAGCGGCGGGGTGCAGGGGGCGACCCAGCTGCGCGCGGTGCAGACCGAGGCCCGCATCGCCGACTTCACCGCCGACGACCCGGTGCTGCGGGTGCGCGGCACCGTCCAGGGCCCCGGGGCCGAGGCGCTGGACTTCGTGCGCCGCTCGCCGCTGGCCGCGCTGCTGGACGGGGTGCTGGACCAGGCCCGGCTCGACGGCCCGGTGGCGCTGGGCCTGGGGCTGGAGCTGCCGCTGAACCGGCCCGAGGCGGTGCGGGTCAGCGGCCAGTTGCGGCTCAACGGCAACGACCTGCGGGTGCTGCCCGACGCCCCCTGGCTGCGTGCCACCAGCGGCACGCTGGACTTCACCGAGCAGGGCTTTCGCGTGCCCCAGGCCAGCGCCCGGCTGCTGGGCGGCGAGCTGCGCTTCAGCGGCGCCATGGACCGCCAGGGCGGGCAGACCACGGTGCGCTTCCAGGGGCAGGGCAGCGTCAGCGCCGACGGCCTGCGCCGCAGTGGCGACCTGGACGGCCCCTGGGCCGCGCTGGCCACGCTGGGCCAGCACAGCAGCGGCGCCACCACCTACCAGGCCCGGCTGGCCTTCGCGCCCGAGGGCACCCAGGTGCGGGTCGAGTCGGGCCTGCAGGGGCTGGCCCTGGCCCTGCCCGCACCGCTGGACAAAACCGCCCCGGCGTTGCTGCCGCTGTTGTTCGAGGTGACGCCCCAGCCCGTGGCCGGCCCCGCCGGCGTGCGGCGCGACCGCTGGGCGCTGGAACTGGGCGCCGGCCCGGTGCCGCTGCTGAGCGCCCGCTACGACCGCGAACACGGCGCGGCCGGCACCCAGGTGCTGCGCGGCGCGCTGGCGCTGCGCAGCGAGCGCCCGCCCCTGCCCGAACGCGGGGTGCAGGGCCAGTTCGCCCTGGGCGACTTCGACCTGCAGGCCTGGCAGGACCTCGCGGCCGCCGCGTCGGCCCCGGTCGGGTCCGCCGAGCCCCCGGACGCGCCGGACCCGGCCTACTGGCCCACCGCCTTCGGCCTGTCGGCCGAGCGCATCCGCCAGGGCGGCCGGCAGTTCCACGACGTGGTCGCCGGCGGCTCGCGCGAGGGCCCCACCTGGCGTGTTTCGGTGGGCGCGCGCGAACTCAACGGCTACCTCGAGTACCGCCCCAACCAGGGCCAGGTGCCCGGCCGGGTGTATGCCCGGCTGGCCCGGCTGACGCTGCCGCCGGCCAGCGCCAGCGAGGTGGAAACCCTGCTGCAGGCCCAGCCGCGCGCCATCCCGGCGGTGGACGCGGTGGTGGACGACCTGGAGCTCAACGGCCGGCGCCTGGGCCGTCTGGAAATCCAGGCGGTCAACCGCAACGCCAACCTGGCGGCGCAGGAGTCGGTGCGCGAATGGCGGCTGAACACCCTGAACCTGACCGTGCCCGAGGCGCGGCTGCAGGCCAGCGGCAACTGGGCCGCGCTGGGCGGGGCCGGGCGCGGCGGGACGCAGCGGCGCACCGCGCTCAAGGTGAACCTGGCCATCGACGACGCCGGCGCCCTGCTGGCGCGCTTCGGCATGCCCGACGTGGTGCGCGGTGGCAAGGGCACGCTGGCGGGCAATGTGGGCTGGATCGGCTCGCCCCTGGGCTGGGACGTGCCCAGCCTGAGCGGCGACCTGCAGCTCGACCTGCAGCGCGGCCAGTTCCTCAAGGCCGACCCGGGGCTGGCCAAGCTGCTGGGCGTGCTCAGCCTGCAGGCCCTGCCGCGGCGCCTGGTGCTGGACTTCCGCGATGTGTTCAGCGAGGGCTTTGCCTTCGACTTCGTGCGCGGCAACGCGCACATTGCCCAGGGTGTGGCCAGCACCAACAACCTGCAGATGAAGGGCGTGAGCGCGGCCGTGCTGCTCGAAGGCCGCGCCGACATCGCCCGCGAAACCCAGGACATCACCGCGGTCGTGATCCCCGAACTGAACGCCGGCACCGCCTCGCTGGTGGCCACCGTCATCAGCCCGGTCACCGGCCTGGGCACCTTCCTGGCGCAGTACCTGCTGCGCCAGCCGCTGCAGGAAGCCGCCACGCAGCAGTACCGCATCCACGGGTCGTGGACCGACCCGCAGGTGGAAAAGCTGGAACGCCCCAACCGTCGTAACATCGCCCCAGAAGAGGGTGCGGCCCCGCGCCCAGGAGGAACCCCATGAAAGTCGCCGCCGTGCAAATGGTGTCGGGCATCAGCCTCGACCACAACCTGGCCCAGGCCCACCAACTGCTCGACCAGGCGCGTGCCGCCGGCGCCGAACTGGCCGTGCTGCCCGAGTACTTCTGCTTCATGGGGCGCCAGGACAGCGACAAGCTGGTGCTGCAGGAAACCCCCGGACTGGGCACGGTGCAGGATTTTCTGGCCGACACCGCGCGCGAGCTGGGCCTGTGGATCGTGGGTGGCACCCTGCCCATGGCCACCGACGATCCGACCCACGCCGCCAACGCCTCGGTGGTGTACAACCCCAAGGGCCAGCCGGCGGCGCGCTACGACAAGATCCACCTGTTCCGCTACGACAACGGGCGCGAGCGCTACGACGAGGCCGCGGTGCTGACCGCTGGCGACACCCCCACCACCTGGGCCCTGCCCGACCGCGACGGCCACACCTGGCGCGTCGGCATGAGCGTGTGCTACGACCTGCGCTTCCCCGAGCTGTACCGCCAGCTGGGGGCCGATATCCTGCTGGTGCCCGCCGCCTTCACCCACACCACCGGCCAGGCCCATTGGGAGGTGCTGCTGCGCGCGCGCGCCATCGAAAACCAGGCCTACGTCATCGCCAGCGCCCAGGGCGGCACCCACGAAAACGGCCGCCAGACCTGGGGCCAGAGCATGGTGATCGACCCCTGGGGCACGGTGCTGGGCCAGCACGCGGTGGGGCCGGGCGTGGTGGTCTGCGACCTCGACTGGACCCACCTGCAGCAGGTGCGGCGCCAGTTGCCGGCGCTGCAGCACCGCCGGCTCTGAGGCCGTGGTGGCGCCAACGCGCTGGGCCGAACGCTGGGCCGCCCTGCTGGGCTGGCGCTGGGCGCTGTGGGGCGCGCTGTGCCTGCTGGTGGGCCTGCTGCTGGCGGCCCTGGTGTTCCTGGCGCGCGAGTACGAGGACGGCCTGGCCCTGAGCCGCCAGGAGCGCAGCGCGGCCGACATCGCCGCCGACGTGCGCAGCGGCCTGGTGCGCAACCTGCAAGACCTGATCGCCCTGCACAGCACCGTGCCCGCGGTGGACGACTGGCCCGCCCCGGCGGCGCGTCTGCTGGCCAGCCACCGCGAGATCGCCCACCTGGAATGGCGCGACAACCGCCTGGCGGTGCGGGCCGAACGCACCAGCCCTTACCGGCCCGATCTGTTCGTCTACCGCGGCCGCCACGAGGCGCTGCCCGACGTCACCCAGGCCTGCGCCCTGGCGCTGCGCACCAACGCCGCGGCCTACGCGCCCAGCTATTTCTGGCCGCTGGCGCAGGGCGCCGGCGTGGAGCTGATGGAGATGTGCCTGCCGGTGACGCGCGACGGCCAGGCCGACGGCTACCTGGTGGCCACCTACGCCCTGGCCAGCCTGTTGACCGAACTGGTGCCGGCCGAACTCCAGCGCGGCCAGCGCATGGCCTGGACCGAGGCCGACGGCACCCGCCTGAGCATCGTCGGCAACCTGCCGGCCAGCACCGAGGTGCAGCCGGTGCAGCAGGTGTTTGACCTGCCCGGCGCCACCTACATGCTGCGGCTGGAACGTCCGCGCGAAGGGCGCGCCTGGTTCCCCCACGTGCTCACGGTGGCGGTGGGCGCGCTGGCGCTGGCCCTGCTCGGGGTGCTGGCCCTGTTCGCCCGCGACCTGCGCCGGCGCCAGCGCGCCGAACGCGGCCTGGCCGATGCCCTGGCCTTCCGCAAGGCGATGGAGGACTCCCTCGTCACCGGCCTGCGCGCGCGCGACATGGACGGCCGTATCACCTACGTCAACCCGGCCTTTTGCCAGATGCTGGGCCTGCCCCCGGAGCGGCTGCTGGGCAGCGGCGTGCCCGCGCCCTACTGGCCGCCCGAGCAGGTGGACGAATACCGCCAGCGCCTGGCGGTGCGGCTGGCCGGGCAGCTGCTGCCGCGCGAGGGTTTCGAGTCCGAATTCGTGCGCGCCGACGGCAGCCGGTTTCCGGTGCTCATCATCGAAGCGCCGCTGATCGACGCGCGCGGCGTGCAGACCGGTTGGATGAGCGCCATCCTCGACCTGAGCGAGCAGCGCCGCAGCGAGGAAAGCCTGCGCGCCTCGCAGGAGCGGCTGCAGGCCACCGCGCGGCTGGCCATGGCCGGCGAGATGGCCTCGCTCATCAGCCACGAGCTGAACCAGCCGCTGGCCGCCATCGCCAGCTACGCCAGCGGTTCGCTCAACCTGCTGGGGGCGGACGACCCCGGCGCGGCCACCGGGCCCGCGGCCGCGCCGGGCTGGCGCGCCGACGTGGCGCTGGCGCTGCGCCGCATCGCCGAACAGGCCGAGCGCGCGGGCAAGGTCATCAAAAGCGTGGGCGACCTGGTGCGCCGGCGCGAACGGGCGCGCGAGGCGGTGCCGCTGGCCGCGCTGTTCGACGGCATCGTCCCGCTGGTGCAGCTGCAGGGGCGCAAGCTCGGCATCGCGGTGGAGGTGGCGGTGGCGCCCGACTGCCCGCCCGCCTGGTGCGACCGCACCATGGTGGAACAGGTGCTGCTGAACCTGGCGCGCAACGGCATGCAGGCCATGCCCCCGGGCGACCCGCCCACCGCCAGCGGCCTGCGCCGCCTGCGCCTGAGCGCCACGCCCCGGCCGGCCGCGCCGGGGGCGGGCGCGGCGCGCTGGATCGAATGCCGCGTCAGCGACCACGGCCACGGCCTGACCCCCGAGCAGGCCGAGCGCCTGTTCACCCCCTTCTACACCACCAAGCCCGAGGGCATGGGCCTGGGCCTGAACCTGTGCCGCACCGTGGTGGAACAGCACGGCGGGGCCCTGTATTTCGAGCCGAACACGCCGCGCGGCACGGTGTTCGGGTTCACCCTGCCCGCCGCCGCCCTATCATGACGCCATGAACACCGTTCCACTGGCCGCGGCCCGGGTCTTCATCGTCGACGACGACGCCGGCGTGCGCGACGCGTTGGGCTGGCTGCTGCGCACCCGCCGCCTGGTGAGCGAACCCTACGACAGCGCCGACGCCTTCTGGGCCGCGCTGCAGGCCTGGCCGGACGAGCCCCACGACCCCGCCTGCGTGCTGCTGGACGTGCGCATGCCCGGCCTGAGCGGGCTGGCCCTGTTCGAGCGCCTGCTGGCGCTGCCGTGGTTCGAGGCCCTGCCGGTGATCTTCCTGTCGGGCCACGCCGACGTGCCGACCGCGGTCGACGCGGTCAAGCGCGGCGCCTTCGACTTTTGCGAAAAACCGTTTTCCGACAACGCCCTGGTGGACCGGGTGGAGCAGGCGCTGCAGCGCTCGCACGCGGTGCAGCAGGCCCGGCGCCAGCGGCGCGAACTGCAGGACCGCGTGGCCGGCCTGACCGAGCGCGAACGCGCGGTGATGCAGTTGGTGGCCGCCGGCCTGCCCAACAAGCTGGTGGCCGACGAGCTGCAGATCAGCGTGCGCACGGTGGAGGTGCACCGCGCCCACGTGTTTGAGAAAATGGACGTGAAGTCGGCGGTGGAACTGGTCAACCGCCTGCGCGATCTGTGAAGCGTGGGCCGGCTCAGGGCTGGCGCGGGTCGCGCTCTTCGCCGGCCCCGCGCGCCGTGTCGGCCGGCGGCACCGGCCCGGCCGCGCCGGATTTTTCGCGTTCGACCGACTCGGGCAGCTCGCCCTTCTTGCGGCCCGAGAACATGGTCCACCACACGATGAACACCAATAACAGCAGCGCGCCCAGCGCTTCCAGCAACAACAAGGTCATGACGACGGCACCCACACGGCCATGGCGACGGCGCCACGGCATCCTGATGGCCTGCATTGTAGGAACGCTGGCCGCCTGCGGCAGCGTGACCCTGCCGCCGCCCGAGGCGCCGCCCAGCCGCCCGCTGGCCCCGCCCGGCCCGGCCACCGGCAGCCCGGCCCCGGCGGTGCTCGACGCGCCGACCGGCACGCCGGCCGTCACCCCCGACAGCCCCGCCTGGCGCTGGGCCGACAGCCAGCCCCTGCCGGCGCCGCTGCAGCGCGGCAAAAGCACCTGGCAGCCGGTGCGCTGGAGCGAACTGCCCGGTTGGGGCCACGACGCGCTGCACCAGGCCTGGAACGCCTGGCTGCGCAGCTGCGAACGCCCGGCCCCGCCGCTGGGCCCGCTGTGCACCGAGGTGCGCCAGCTCAGCATCGCCGGCGCGACCGAGCAGCACGACTGGGTGATGCGCCGCCTGCAACCCTACCGTGTGCAAGCCCCCCAGGGCGAGGTGCCCGGCCTGCTGACCGGCTACTACGAACCCATGCTCGACGGCCGGCGCCAGCCCGGCGGCACCCACCAGACCCCGCTCTACCGCCTGCCCGCCGGCGTGCGCCTTGGCCAGCCTTGGTACACCCGCCAGCAAATGGCCACCGACCCGGCGGCCCAGGCGCAGCTGCAGGGCCAGGCCATCGCCTGGCTGGCCGACCCGCTCGACGCCCTGCTGCTGCAGATCCAGGGCTCCGGCCGGTTGCGGGTGACCGAACCGGACGGCAGCCAGCGCACCGTGCGCCTGGCCTACGCCGGCCACAACGGCCACCCTTACCAGAGCGTGATGCGCTGGTTGCTGGACCGCCGCCTGGTGCGCGAGGGCACCTGGGAGGCGCTGCGCGCGTGGGCTGCGCAGAACCCGGAACGCGTCGACGAGATGCTGTGGAGCAACCCGCGCACCGTGTTTTTCCGCGAAGAGCCGTTGACCGGGCTGGACGCCCAGTTCGGCCCGCGCGGCGCCCAGGGCGTGGCGCTCACCCCCGGCCGCTCGATTGCGGTGGACCGCGACAGCATCCCCTACGGCACGCCGGTGTGGCTGGCCACCCCTGGTCCGGTGGCGCAGCTGCGCCGGCTGGTGCTGGCGCAGGACACCGGCAGCGCCATCGTCGGCGCGGTGCGGGCCGACTACTTCACCGGCTGGGGCGACGAGGCCTACACCCTGGCCGCCGCCCTGAAACAACCGCTGCAACTGTGGGCGCTGTGGCCCCGGGCGCAGTGACCCGCGAAAAGGACTCCCCCATGCGCATCGGCGTGCTCACCGGCGGCGGCGACTGCCCCGGCCTCAACGCGGTCATCCGCGCCGTCACCAAATCCCTGCTGCGCCAGTGCGGCGCCGAGGTCGTCGGGATCGAAGACGGCTTTGCCGGCCTCATGGGCGAACGGCCCCACACCCGGGCGCTGGACTGGGACAGCGTCAGCGGCATCCTGATGCGCGGCGGCACCATCCTGGGCACCAGCAACCGCGCCAACCCGCTGGCCAGCGAAGCCACGGCCGCGCAGACCCTGGCCCACGTCCGGGCGCTGGGGCTGGACGCGCTGGTGGCGATTGGCGGCGACGGCACCATGGCCATCGCCCACGGCCTGGCCGAGCGCGGCCTGCCGGTGGTGGGCGTGCCCAAGACCATCGACAACGACATCGTCGGCTGCGAGCGCAGCTTCGGCTTCGACACCGCGGTGGCCACCGTGACCGAGGCGCTGGAGCGGGTGCAGACCACCGGCCAGAGCCACGGCCGGGTGATGATCGTCGAGACCATGGGCCGCTACGCCGGCTGGATCGCGCTGGAGGCCGGCCTGGCCGGCGCCGCCGACGCGATCCTGCTGCCCGAAATCGACTACGACCTGGCCGCGGTGGCGGCGCTGTGCCGCGAGCGCGAAACGCGCCAGCGCTACACCGTGGTCTGCATTGGCGAAGGCGCCAAGCCGCGCGGCGGGGCGATGACAGTGGAGCGCCGCATCGCCGACAGCCCGGACCCGGTGCGCCTGGGCGGGGTGGCGCACGCCTTGCGCGAACAGCTGCAACCCCTGCTGCGCAGCGAGGTGCGCGCCACCGTGCTCGGCCACGTGCAGCGCGGCGGCGTGCCCACCCCGTTCGACCGGGTGCTGGCCACCCAGTTCGGCAACCAGGCGGCCCAGCTGGTCATGGCCGGGCGCTACAACCAGATGGTGACGCTGCAGGGCGGGCGGCTGGGCAGCGTGCCCCTGGCCGAGGTGGCGCACCAGCACCGCAACGTGCCGCTGGACCACCCGCTGCTGCAGGCGGCGCGGCAGATCGGCGTGGCGCTGGGCGACTGAGGCCGCGGCCGTTCAGTCGTTGGCGACGGCGCGGCCGTCCACAATTTTGACCGGTTGACCGGTTTTCAGGCCCGGGTCTTCGGTGTGCTGCACGGTCTGCACCGTGCCGTCGTGCAGGCGCACGGTGACCTCGTAGCGCTTGTCCTTGGCCACGTTTTTCTCGATCTCGCGGCCGGCGTAGGCGCCGCCCACCGCGCCCAGGATGCGCGCCGCGGTGCGGCCGTCGCCCTTGCCGATCTGGTTGCCCAGCACCGCCCCGGCCACGCCCCCGGCGATGGCGCCGACGTAGCCCGGCTCGCCCTTGACCTCGACCACGTTGACCGCCTGCACCACGCCGCAGCTGGCGCAGCTCTGGCGCGCGGCCAGGGTGGGTTGCAGCGGCGCGGCCGACAAGGCTTTTTGCAGCTGCACGGTTTTGCTGCCGCTCGTCAGGGTGGCGGTGGCCAGGCTGCGCTCGCTGAGCCGGTCGCGGCTGCGCACGGTGTACTGGGCGCGGTAGTCGCCGGGCTGGGTTTCGGCCAGATTGATGCGGGCGTCGCTGCCGGCCAGGGTCAGGGCCACTTTCGCGCCCGGCGTGCCCTGCACGCGCAGCGCGATGTCGTGCCCGCCGGTGTAGCCGCTGGCCTGGGTACCGAAGTAGTCGATCACCGGGGCCGGGGCGGCGGCGGCCAGCGCAGCCTGGTGGGCGCTGGCGGTCAGCAGCGTCTGGCCGAGCGCGGCCTGGGTCTCCAGCCCCGCCACGCGCAGGGCGGCGCGCACCGGGCTGTTGAACTTCACCTGGTCGCGCAGGCTGAGGGTGTAGCTGCCCTCGTACTGGCCCGCGCGGGTTTCGCTCAGGGCGATGACCGACGCGCTGCCGTCGAGCGTGACGCTGGCGCTGCCGGCGGCGGTGCCGTTGAGTTGGAACACCAGTTCGGTGCCGGGGGTGAGGGCCGGCACCTGCTGCACGGTGAAGGTGCGGATGACGGGGGCGGTTTGTGCCCAGGCGGCGGTGCCGGCCAGCGCGGTGGCGGCGCTCAGGAGCAGGGCACGCAGGGTGGGGAGGAGGGCCATGGAAGGGGTCTTTCGCAAAGCGGGCCGCGCAGGGGCACGGCCCATGCGCGCACCTTACCACCGGCGCCGGGGGGCTTCAACCGTGCCGGGGCCGGCCGAGCGGGTCGGTTACCGCTGTTACCTTTGGCAACGTGGGCCGCCCGCTTCAAGCGCGCGGCGGCAGCGTGGCCAGGGTGTCCAGGGCCAGGCACAGGTCGGCCCAGGCCTTGGCCTTTTCGCCGGGGCTGCGCAGCAGGTAGGCCGGGTGGTAGGTCACCACCACCGGCAGGGTCTGCCCGCCCAGGGTGACGCGGTGCACCTGGCCGCGCAGCTTGCCCAGCGGCAGGGTCTGGAGCGCGGCCGGGTCCAGCGCCCCGCCCTGGCCCAGCACGGTTTGCGCGGCAAAGCGTCCCATGGCCAGCACGATGCGCGGCCGCAGCAGCTCCACCTGGCGCAGCAGGTAGGGCGTGCACTGGCCGATTTCCTCGGGGCTGGGGTTGCGGTTCTGCGGCGGTCGGCACTTGATGACGTTGGCGATGTAGACCCGCTGCGCGCGCTCCAGCCCCATGGCGGCGAGCATGCGGTCGAGCAACTGGCCGGCGCGGCCGACGAAGGGCAGGCCCTGGCGGTCCTCCTCCTCGCCCGGGGCTTCGCCGACGATGAGCCAGTCGGGCGCCGGGTCGCCCATGCCGGGCACCGCGTGCTGGCGGCGGGGCGCCAGGTCGCAGCGGGTGCAGCCGCGGATGGCCGCGTCCAGGCCGGCGGTGTCGAGCCCGGCCCACGGATTCGGCGCGCCGTCCACCGCCAGCGGGACGGTGCGGTGGGTGGGGCGCGGTGCCACTGCGCGCACCGCATGGGCGGGTTCACCAGTGGCGGCCTGAGGGGGGGCCAGCACCGGTTCGGCTGGGGACGCGTGCCCGGCCACCGCGGTGGTGGGCGCCGGTCGGGGGCGTTCGGGCGGGGCAGACGAATGGACCAGCCCGCCAGCGGGCCGTGGGCCACGGGCCGGGGCCGCCGCGGGGGCGGGCCGCTGCCACCAGACGGGCACGCCCATGGCCTCCAGCATGGCGCACTGGCGCGCGTCCAGCCGCGGCAGGGGGCTGTGGGTGGCCGGCGCGCCCGCGTCGGCGGCGGGTTCGCCTGGGGCGTGTGGGGTGTCGTCGGGCGTCATGGGGCGGCGGTCTCCGTCAACGGCTGCAGCATGACGATGGCGTCCTCGCGCAGGGTGCCGGCGTCGGGGTAGTAGCCTTTGCGCAGCCCCACCTCGCGAAAGCCCTGTGCCCGGTACAGCGCCCGGGCCGGGCGGTTGCCGGCCCGCACCTCCAGCCACAGCGCCTGCGCGCCCTGGCGGCGCGACCAGGCCGACAGGGCCTGCAGCATCAGCCGGGCCCAGCCCTGGCGCTGGTGCTGCGGCACGGTGGTGATGTTGAGCAGGTGCACCTCGTCCACCCCGGTCATGGCCACCAGGTAACCCAGCAGCCAGCGGCCGTCGGGCGCGGTGGGGGCGTGGGCCCAGGCGGGCGGGTCCAGTACGGGGTCGGGGGCCATGACCAGGGCCTGGGCGGTGTGGCCGGCGTCCAGCGAGCTGTGGAAGTGGCGGCGCGTCCAGGGGTGGGCGTAGGCGGTTTTTTCCACCTCGGCCACCCGGTCCAGCCAGTCGGCGGTGAGCGGCACGAAATCGACCAGGCGCTCGGCGTGCGGGCCCGGGCTGGTGGGCGCGGCCCAGGCGTTGTTGCGGCCGGGGGCCGGGGCGTTCACGCGGCGTCTCCGGTGCGGGCCTGGACCTGGGCGGCCTTGAGCCGTTCGCGTTCCTCGGTGGTGTGGGCCACCTTGTCGCGGACGTACAGGGGTTGGGCCTGGGCGGCGTCCACGGCGGCGCCAGCGGCCCACAGGCCGGGCACCAGCGCCAGCAGCGCGGCGGCGGTGGGCCAGGTGTCCACCCGGGGCACGGCCTGCCAGGCGGCCGGCAGGCGGGCGCTGTACACCGCGTGGGCGTTGCCGGCCCACCACGCCGGGGGGACAGCGTCCGGGTGGACCGCCGCTTGTGGCCAGCCGGCCGGGGTGGCCAGGTCTTCGGGGCGGCTCAGCCAGGCCGGGCCGCACAGGCGCAATCCCACGGTGGGCGGGGCGGCTTCGGTGGCGCCGCCGCCGGGTGCGCCGGGGCGATACGGCGGCGGGGTCACGCGGTGCTCTGCCGCAGACCACACCGCCTCGGCCACGTAGAGCTCGTCCATGCGCGCGTCCAGCACCGCCAGCACGCGCTGGCCCGGCCGCAGGGGCGGGGCGTCGGCGCGGGCGGCCTGGGCCACCGCCAGCAGGGTGGGCACCGGCAGCACCGGAATGCCCCCTGGCCGGCCGGCCACGGCCAGGCCCTGCACCACCGCACAGGCGGTGCGCAGCCCGGTGAACGAGCCGGGGCCGCAGCCGTAGGCGATGGCGTCGAGCTGGTCCAGCCGCCAGCCCACCCGCGCCAGCAGGTCCTGGATGACCGGGATCAGGCTGGCCGAGGCCTGCGCGCCGCCGGGGCCGCTGTGTTCGGCCAGCGGCGCGGCGCCGGGGTGGCCCACGGCCACGCTCAGGCGGTCGGTGCTGGTGTCCAGGGCCAGCACGCGCTGGGGCAGGTCGGGGGGCGTCATCGGGCGGGGGTCGGGGTCAAGGCAGCGGGGGCGGCGGCGCGCACGCCAAACACAATGCCCAGCGTCACCAGCGCCAGGCCGGCCACCAGGTGGCTGTGCAGCGGTTCGTCCAGGAACAGCACCGCGCCCAACGCCGACAGGCCGGGCACCAGCGCGGTGATCATGGTCGAGCGCACCGGTCCGAAATGGCGCACCATCTGGGTGAAGGTGATGCCGGAAATCACCACCGAGCCGCCGCCCTGGAACGCCGCCTGGAACAGCCACTCGGTCCAGGGCGCGCGGCCCAGGCCGGAGTCGATGGCGCCGAGCGCCGCCAGCCCGGCGTACACCGGCACGAAGGTGAGCGCGGCGAACACCGAAATCGCCACCGTGGCCTCCACCGCCGGCAGGGCGTGGCGCCGCGCCAGGATGGAGTAGTTGGCCCAGGTGAAGCCGGCCAGCAGGAACAGCAGGTCGCCTTTCCAGACGTCGCCGCCGTCGAAGGCGCGCAGCAGGCTGGCGCCGCCCACCAGCACGCCGCCGGCGACGATCAGGCCCAGCCCCAGCGCGCGGTGGCGGGTGATGCGGTCGCGCAGCACCCAGGTCGCCAGCAGCGTGGTCCACAGCGGCAGGCTGCCCGGCATCAGCACCGAGGCGTGCGACGCCGGCGCGTAGAAAAACCCGCTGTAGGCGATGCAGGCGTACAGCACCCCGCCCACCAGGCCCACGGTGGCGGTGAGCCGCCCGCCCAGCGGCGACAGCCCCAGCCAGTGCGCGCCGGGCTGGCCGCTGGCGCGGCGCCGGCGCACCAGCCACCAGCCCCAGGGCAGCATCACCGCGCCGGCGCCGACAAAGCGCATGAACGCGATGTCGAACGGGGTCAGGTGCTGGTGGGCGGTGGCGCGCGCGATGACGATGAACGAGGTCCAGATCAGCACGGTGACCGCGGCCGCCAGCCCGCCCACGACGGCGGGGCTGGGGCGTTGGAGACGGGCAAGCATGGGGGTGATTATCGGTGCGCCGGATAATCGTCGCATGCAACTGTTCCGTCTGGGCCGTTCGGGGGTGGGGGCGCTGTCGCGCCGGGGGGTGCTGCTGGGGCTGGCGCTCGCGCTCGCGGCGCTGGGGCCGGCTGGTCCGGCGGGGGCGCAGGGCGTGCCCGCCAGCGCCTGGCCGGCGGCGGCCAGCGCACCGGCCCCGCCCGCCGAACTGCCCCTGGCGGTGCGGCAGGCGCTGCAACGCGCCTCGCTGCCGCCCGACGCCCTGGCCGTGCTGGTGGCCGACCCGGTGCCCGGGGGGCGGGTCTGGCTGCGGCACCGCGCCGGCGAGCCGCTCAACCCGGCCTCGACGATGAAGCTGGTCACCACCTACGCCGCGCTCGACCGGCTCGGGCCGGCCCACGTTTGGCGCACCACCGCTTACACCGACGCCCCGGTGCGCGACGGCGTGCTGCAGGGCCACCTCTACCTGCGCGGCGAGGGCGACCCCAAGTTGGTCACGGAAAAACTCTGGTGGCTGCTGCGCCGGGTGCGGGGCCTGGGCATCGAGCGCGTGGCCGGCGACATCGTGCTCGACCGCAGCGCCTTCCAGGTGCCTGCGCTGGACCCGGCGGCTTTCGACGGCGAGCCGCTGCGCCCCTACAACGCCACGCCCGACGCCTGGCTGGTCAACTTCAAGTCGCAGCAGTTCCACTTTGTGCCCGACGCCGCGGCCGGCGTGGCCCGCGTGTCGGTGGAGCCGCCGCTGGCCGGGCTGGTGGCGCCGGCCAGCGTGCCGCTGTCGGGCGGGCCGTGCACCGACTGGCGCGCCAGCCTGCGCGCCGACTTTGCACAGGCCCTGGCGCCACGCTTCGCCGGCAGCTACCCGGCGGCCTGCGGCGAACGCACCTGGCCGCTGGCCCACCCGGAGCCCGATCGCTTCGCCGAGCGCGCCGTGGCCGGCGTCTGGGTTGCCGTGGGTGGGCGCCTGGACGGCGCGGTGCGCGACGGCGCGGTGCCACCGCAGGCCACCGCCCGGCTGGCGCTGGAGTCGCCGCCGCTGGCCGAGGTGGTGCGCGACGTCAACAAGTTCAGCAACAACGTGATGGCCCAGCACCTGCTGCTGGCGCTGGGCCAGGCCGATGGGGGGGCCACCAGCTTCGAGGTGGCGCGCCAGGTGCTGGCGCAGTGGTGGGCGGCGCGCATCGGGGCCGACGTGCCGCTGCCGGTGGTGGACAACGGCGCCGGCCTGAGCCGCGACGCCCGCGCCACGGCCGAGGCGCTGGCGCGGCTGTTGCAGGTGGCCTACGCCTCGCCCATGATGCCGGAGCTGATGGCCTCCCTGCCCGCCAGCGGGCTGGACGGCACGCTGCGCCGCAGCCCCATGGGCGCCGGGCTGGCGCACCTGAAAACCGGCAGCCTGCGCGACGTGCAGGCGCTGGCCGGCTACGTCCACGGCCCGGGCGGGCAGCGGCGGGTGCTGGTGGCCATCGTCAACCACCCCAACGCGCGGGCGGCGCGGCCGGCGTTGGACGCGCTGGTGCAGTGGGCCGCCGGCCTGTGAGGCGGGTGGACCGGGCCGCTCAGACCCAGCGCCGCATCACCCGCTGCAGGCTGGGGGCCAGGTCGGCGCGGGCCATGGCCAGGTCCACCGTGGCCTCCAGAAAGCCTTCCTTGCTGCCGCAGTCGTAGCGGGTGCCGGCGTAGCGGAAGGCGTACACCGTCTGCTGCGCCAGCAGCCCGGCGATGCCGTCGGTCAGCTGGATTTCGCCACCCACGCCGCGCGGCTGGGCGCGGATCTGGTCGAACACCTCGGGCGTGAGCACGTAGCGCCCGGCCACGCCCCAGCGCGACGGCGCCACCTCGGGCGCGGGTTTTTCCACAAACTGGCGCACGTCCATCAGGTCGTCGCGCACAAAGTCGCCGGCCACGATGCCGTAGCGCCGGGTGTGCTCCGGCGGCACCTCCTGCACCGCCACGATGGAGCTGCCGCGCTCGGCGAACAGCGCGGTCATTTGCGCCATCACCGGGGGGGTGCCCACCATCAGGTCGTCGGCCAGCAGCACGGCGAAGGGCTCGCCGGCCACCAGCGGCTCGGCGCACAGCACCGCGTGGCCCAGGCCCAGCGCGCGCGCCTGGCGCACCGCGATGCACACCATGTCGTCGGGCTTGACCGAGCGCACCGCCTCCAGCAGCGCCTGCTTGCCGGCGTCTTCCAGCTCGCGCTCCAGCTCGTAGGCCATGTCGAAGTGGTCGTCGATGGCGCGCTTGTGCCGGCCGGTGACGAAGATCATCTCGCGGATGCCGGCGGCGTAGGCCTCCTCCACCGCGTACTGGATCAGCGGCTTGTCCACCACCGGCAGCATTTCTTTGGGCATGGCCTTGGTGGCGGGCAGGAAACGGGTGCCCATGCCGGCCACGGGGAACACGGCTTTGCGAACGGGGGGAAAGGTCATGAAAGGCTGGGGGTCAGGGTTCGATTTCGATGCGGCCCGGGCCATCGGCCACGGTGGCTTCCAGCGCACGCTGAGCGGCCACCACCAGGTCGGCGGTCAGGTCGTGCAGGGGGGCGGTGGGGCTGGGGGCGCGCCCGTGCACCCCGATGCTGACGCTGGGCCCGCCGGGGGCGCCCGGCGCCAGCTCGTGCAGGTCTTCGGCCAGCACCAGGGCGCTGGCCACGTCGGCGTCGGGCAGCACCGCCAGGAACTGCCCGCGCGCCCAGTGGCCCAGCACCTCGTGGGTGCGCATGCGCGCGGCCAGCCGCCGCGCCACGGCCTGCTCCAGGCGGTCTGTGGCGGAGGCGCCCGCGGGCCGCTGCCCAAAGCCGTCGATCTCGACGAACAGCACCGTGACCGGGTGCCGCAAGCGGTCGGCCAGCGACAGGGCCCGGGCCAGCGCGTCCAGCACCGCCGCCCGGCTCAACAGGCCGGTCAGCGGGTCGTGCAGCAACGCGGCGGCCACCGGTGCGGCGGCCGTAGGGGTGGAAGCGGGCATGGCCCGATTGTCCCACGCAGCGCGCCGGTTCTGCCCCGCCGGTCAGCGCGCCGTCACCGCCGGCAGCCAGGTGGACAGGGCCGGCACCGCCGCGATCAGCACCATCACCGCCAACACCGCCAGCAGAAACGGCAGGGTGGCCTTGAACAGCGGGCCCATGCGCAGGTCGGCCTGCACCATGGCGATGTACAGGCCCGGCCCCACCGGCGGCGTCACCAGCCCGATCACCGTGGCCACGGTGCAGACCACGCCGAAGTGGATCGGGTCGATGCCCAGCTGCGTCACCACCGGCATCAGCAGCGGCACCACCACGATCAGCACGCTGATGCTCTCCAGGAACATGCCCAGCAGCACCATCATGCCAATGACCAGCAGCAGGAACACGAAGGGCGAGCTGGTCAGCCCGGCCAGGTAGTCCACCACCAGGTCGGGCACGCCCTGGAAGGCCAGCACCCAGCTCAGCACCGAGGCGGCGGCGATCAGGCCGGTGATGGTGGCGGTGTTGGTGGCCACGCCCAGCAGGATGGGCGCGAGGTCCTTGAGGCGCAGTTCGCGGTAGACGAAGCCCAGCACCAGCGACAGGATGGCCGCGACGGCCCCCGATTCGGTCGGCGTCATCACCCCCAGCATGATGCCGGCGATCACCACCACCGGGATGACGGCGGGCACCAGGCCCTCCACCACCAC